>CABQZS010000151.1 GCA_902468695.1 uncultured Collinsella sp. | reverse complement strand
GGCTGCGCGGTTTACGCAGGCTGGGCAAATCTGTACGACGCCGCCCGGAACGACACGGGGCGGCACAGATCCATAAAGGAGGATCACTGGTATGAGCCAGACCCGTCCCATCGACGAGCATTCCATGCACACCCGTACCTGCGGCGAGCTTCGCTTCGAGAACGTGGGCGAAGAGGTCACCCTCACCGGTTGGGTGAGCCGTCGCCGCGACCACGGCGGCCTTATCTTCTGCGACCTTCGCGACCGCGAGGGCATCACGCAGCTCACCTTCGACCCCGAGCACTCCGATGGCGATGCCTTTAAGATCGCCGAGACCATGCGTCCTGAGTGGCCCATCAAGATCCACGGCGTCGTGCGCGCTCGTGGCGAGGAGACCACCAACACCAAGCTCGCGACCGGCGAGATCGAGGTCCTGACCGACCACGCCGAGGTGCTCAACACGTCCGTCACCCCGCCGTTCCAGATCGAGGACGGCATCGAGACCAGCGAGGACACCCGCCTGCGCTATCGCTATCTGGACCTCCGCCGTCCCGAGATGATGGCCAACCTCAAGCTGCGCTCCGACTTTACCTTTGCCATTCGCGAGGCGCTGCACAACCGTGAGTTCATGGAGGTCGAGACGCCCTCCCTGTTTAAGTCCACGCCCGAGGGCGCTCGTGACTTCATCGTCCCCAGCCGTATCCAGCCGGGTAACTTCTACGCCCTGCCGCAGTCCCCGCAGCTCCTGAAGCAGCTGCTCATGGTCGGTGGCGTTGAGCGCTACTACCAGGTTGCCAAGTGCTTCCGCGACGAGGACCTGCGTGCCGACCGTCAGCCCGAGTTCACCCAGGTCGATATCGAGATGTCCTTCGTGGACCAGAACGATGTCATGAGCGCGCTCGAGGAGGTTCTTGCCGATGCCTTCGGTCGCATGGGTGTCGAGATGCCCACGCCGCTGCGTCGTATGGACTACTGGGAGGCCATGGATACCTATGGCTCCGACAAGCCCGATACCCGCTATGGCATGCACCTGGTCGACCTGACCGACATCTTTGCCAACTCCAAGTTCAAGGTCTTTGCGACTGCCGCAAACGAGGAGGGCTCTGTCGTCAAGGCTATCAACGCCAAGGGCGCCGGTGCCTGGGCACGTGCCAAGATCGATAAGCTCGCCGGCGTGGCTTCCACGTTTGGCGCCAAGGGCCTGGCCTGGATCGCCTTCCGCGAGGACGGCTCCATCAACAGCCCCATCGTCAAGTTCTTCTCGGACGAGGAGATGGCGGCTCTGCGCGAGCGCATGGACGTCGAGCCCGGCGACCTTGTGATGTTCGCCGCCGGCCCGCGCCTGCTCTCTGACGAGATCCTGGGCGGCATGCGTTCTCACATGGCCAACACACTCGAGATCAAGCGCGAGGGCCACGACTTCCTGTGGGTCGTCAACTTCCCGCTGTTCCACTGGGATGAGGACCGCAAGGCCTATGCAGCCGAGCACCAGCCCTTCACTCTGCCGACCGAGACCGACATCGCCAAGATCGAGGCCGACCCGTTGGCAGCCGGTTCCTGCACCTACGACTTTGTCATGGACGGCTTTGAGGCCGGCGGCGGCGGTATGCGTATCCACAACGCCGAAATGCAGATGTCCATGCTCAAGCTCCTGGGCTTTACCGAGGAGCGCGCCGAGTCGCAGTTCGGCTTCCTCATGGAGGCCCTCAAGTTTGGTGCGCCCCCGATGGGCGGTTTCGCTCTGGGCCTGGACCGCGTGTGCATGCTGCTCACCGGCTCCGATTCCATCCGCGACGTCATGGCATTCCCCAAGACGGCCAGCGGCTCCGACCTCATGTCGGGCGCTCCGAGTGCCGTTTCCGGCGCCCAGCTCAAGGACGTCAGCCTGCGCCTGATGTAGACAAGCGGCTACATATTGCCCGTAACGAGGGAAGGACGTGTGCCTTCCCTCGTTTTTTATGGGACGGGGGTGCGCCGGTAACGTACAATAACTACCACGTGGCTGGGTTTGCCGGCCGAATGTGCGATGTCGTGGGAGGGGACATGGTCGAGTTTACAAAGACGATTAAAGATCCGTTGGGATTACATGCCCGCCCGGTTGCGCTGCTCTATGACATCATTGCCAAGCATCGTAGCGACGTGTCAGTCAGTATCGGCGATCGCCACACGGATGGCCGCGACGTTATAGGGCTCATGGCACTCTGCGGCGAGTGCGGCGAGGACATCATCTTCCGCGTTTCGGGCGTAGATGAGGCCTCCTGTGTCACATCGATCAGAAATCTCTCGCTTTAAGCATGACAGGGCGTGGTAAAGGATGGTCCTTTGCCGCGCCCTTTTGTTTCGTATAGGAAACTTTTTCGAAATCTGAATGGGGACCCTTTCCAAAAAGTTAACCACGTGTTAGTTTACTAAAGCGAACATAGGCGTGGTTAACTTTTACCGCGTCGATGTTGAGGACGAACTGACGTTAGGAGCCACTCATGTCTTGCGGACCGCAGATGCCGGCAATGCCGCTTTCGATGGTAAAAGCGGGCGAAACCGTGCGCGTGTCCCGTGTAAAGGGCAATGAGGATATGAAGCACCACCTCAAGGACCTCGGCTTTGTCGAAGGCAATGAGATTCACGTAGTGAGCTCGAGTGGCGCCAACATCATCGTTACCGTGCTGGGTGCCCGCTTTGGTATCGATTCCAAGGTGGCCATGCACATCATGACCGTCGCCTAGACGACGGTATTTTTGCAAGTACTGAAAGGGGGACAAGTAAATGAAGACGTTGGGTGACGTTAAGGTGGGCGAGAGCTCCACCATCGTCAAGCTTCACGGTGAGGGCGCGCTTCGCCGCCACCTTATGGACCTGGGGCTCATCAAGGGCACTTCGTTCAAGGTCGTGAAGGTTGCACCGCTCGGTGATCCGGTCGAGATCAACGTGCGCGGCTACGAGCTTTCCATCCGCAAGGAGGAGGCCGCCGTCGTCGAGGTCCAGTAAGGACTCGCGATGCATATTTCTGCAGATAAAGTTAGGTTTTTCTAACTTAATGCAGCATCTTTGAAGCACATTATCCAGCCTGCGCGGAGAAAGCAACGCAGGCACACAAGGAAGAAGGATTGAATGGCGGATTCTCAGATCCATGTCGCGCTGGCGGGTAACCCCAACTGCGGCAAGACCACGCTTTTCAACCTGATCACCGGCGCCAACGGCTACGTTGGCAACTGGCCCGGCGTCACGGTTGAGAAAAAGGAGGCCAAGCTCCTAAGCGACAAGAACGTTACCATCACGGACCTCCCTGGTATCTACTCGCTTTCCCCCTACAGCCCCGAGGAGCAATGCTCGCGCGATTATCTCATGAGCGGCGAGCCCGATGTGGTCGTCCAGGTTGTCGATGCCACCAACCTCGAGCGCAACCTGTACCTGGCGCTTCAGGTTATCGAGACCGGCCTGCCCGTAGTCGTCGCCCTCAACATGGCCGACTTGGTCGAGAAGAACGGCGATAAGATCGACACGGACAAGCTCTCCAAGAAGCTCGGCTGCCCGGTCATGATGATCTCGGCCCTTAAGAACAAGGGTATCAAGGAGCTTTTCGAGCAGGTTAAGAAGTCCGCTGCTTCCAAGGGCCAGGTGCCGGAGCACAAGTTCGATTCCTCCATCGAGGACGTTCTGGACCACATCGAGAATAACCTGCCTGCGAGCGTTCCCGCCAACAAGCGCCGCTATTACGCCGTCAAGCTGTTCGAGCGTGATGCAGACGCCTGCAAGCTCATCAACCTCACCAAGGAGAAGGCCGCTCGCGTGGAGCAGCTGGTCGCCCAGTGCGAGCAGGACTGCGACGACGACGCCGAGTCCATCATCACCGGCGAGCGTTACGGCGTGATTGCCCACATCATTGACGAGTGCCTCACCAAGGCTCCGGCAAAGATGAGCACCTCCGAGAAGATCGACCGCGTGGTTACCAACCGTATCCTGGGCCTGCCGATCTTTGTGGTCATCATGTTCTGCGTGTACTACATCGCCGTTTCCACCTTGGGCGGCACGGTGACCGACTTCACCAACGATCAGCTCTTTGGCACCGACGGTTGGTATGTGCTCGGTCAGGGCCGCGATGCTTACGATGAGGCTGTCGAGGCCGCGGGTGACGACGCCGACTCGGTCGACCCGGCACAGTACGGCCCCTATGTCCCGGGTATCACCACCGTGGTGCACGATGCCCTCGTGGCGGGCGGCACTGAGGACGGCGGTCTGGTCGATTCGCTGGTCTGCGACGGCATCGTCGGCGGTCTGGGTGCCATCTTCGGCTTTGTGCCGCAGATGTTCCTGCTGTTCGTGATGCTGTCCTTCCTGGAGGACTGCGGCTACATGGCCCGCGTCGCCTTCATCATGGACCGCGTGTTCCGCCGCTTTGGCCTGTCCGGTAAGTCGTTCATCCCCATGCTCGTGTCCTCGGGCTGCGGCGTCCCCGGCGTCATGGCCACCAAGACCATCGAGAACGAGAAGGACCGCCGCATGACGGTCATGACCACCACGTTTATTCCCTGTGGTGCCAAGCTGCCGATCATCGCCTTGCTCATGGGTTCCATCATCGGCGATTCTTCCACCACCGCCGCGTGGATCAGCCCGCTCTTCTACTTCCTTGGCGTCTTTGCCGTCATCGCTTCGGGCCTTATGCTCAAGAAGACCAAGCTCTTCGCCGGTCGCCCGACGCCGTTCGTTATGGAGCTTCCTGCCTACCACTTCCCGGCGATCCGCTCTTGGGCGCTGCACGTGTGGGAGCGCTGCTGGGCCTTTATCAAGAAGGCCGGCACGGTCATCTTTGCCTCCACTGTCGTGGTTTGGTTCCTGTCCAACTTTGGTAGCTACAACGGTTCCTTTGGCTTCCTGCCTGCGATGGACGGCATCCCCGAGGAGTTTATGGACTACTCCGTGCTTGCCATGCTGGGCAACCTGGTCGCTTGGATCTTCGCCCCGCTCGGCTTTAGCACCTGGCAGGCCACCGCGCTGACTGTCTCTGGCCTCGTCGCCAAGGAGAACGTCGTCGCCACCGCCGGCTCGCTGCTGTCCGTCGCCGACGCGGGCGAGACCGACCCGAGCCTGTGGACCGCGTTTGCCGGCATGTTCCCCACCATGGGCGCTTGCGTTGCCTTCGGCGCCTTCAACCTGCTGTGCGCTCCGTGCTTTGCCGCCATTGGCACCATCCGCAACCAGATGGATTCCGGCAAGTGGACTGCGATCGCCATCGGCTACGAGTGCGCCTTTGCTTGGGTGATCGCCCTGTTCATCAACCAGTTCTACAACCTGCTTGTTCTGGGGCAGTTTGGTATCTGGACGGTTGTGGCCATTGCGCTGCTGGTTGCGATGCTCTTCCAGATTTTCCGTCCCATGCCAAAGCATGCATGGACGGACGAGGACGAGACCAACACCGCTTCTGCCGCGGTTTCCGCCTAAGTCCGAATAAGGATTAACCCCTTTCCACGAGCCCGGGTGTCCCAGCGACACTCGGGCTTTTTGGTGGGGGGAGATGTGGCGTTTCCGCAGATAAAACCGACCAAAATGAACCTGTCCCTTTTTGGTAGGTGGAGAATGGGGTAAAGTAAGTGATGGTTAACTAGAGGAGGCTTGCTATGGCACCTATCGATATTGTTGTACTGGCTGTTATCGGTATTGCGTTTGTCGCGGTATGCGTGCGCATCTACCGCAAGGGCACCTGCGCCGACTGCGCTCAGGGTGGCGTTTGCACGGGGCATTGCTCCAACAAAAAGACGTGCGCCGCGCTTAAGGGCGTGGACAAAATCGCCGAAGACTTGGGCCGCGGTATTCATTAGCCGACCGGCGTTTGGGTATGTTTGGCCGCGGATACGGCGGTTGCTGATACGATAAGTACGTTAGCAACTGCCGCCGAGCGGCTCAAACGAAAGGAACCCTGTATGGAGTCCTCCGCCTATCCGATGCTCTTTAGCCCGATCAAGGTCGGTACGACCGAGGTCAAGAACCGCGTCTTTATGCCGCCGGTATCTACCAACCTGGCCGATCATGGTTATGTGACCGACGACTTGGTCGACCACTACCGCGCCCGCGCCAAGGGCGGCGTGGGCCTGATCATCACCGAGGTCGTGACGGTCGAGCCCACCTATACCTATCTGCCGGGTGACATGTGCTGCTACGACGACACGTTTATCCCTGGCTGGGAAAAGCTCGCCGCGGCCGTCCACGAGTATGGCTGCAAGATCATGCCGCAGCTCTTCCACCCCTCCTACATGGCCTTTAACATTCCGGGCACGCCTCGCCTGATCGCTCCGTCCTTTGTGGGCCCGTCTTACGCCCGCGAGGCACCGCGCCCCATCACGGTCGACGAGATCCACGAACTCACGCATCAGTTTGGCGACGCTGCCGTGCGTATGCAGAAGGCTGGCGTCGATGGCGTCGAGGTCCATGCGGCGCACGCCCACGGCATGCTCGGCGGCTTTTTGACCCCGCTCTACAACAAGCGTACCGATGAGTACGGCGGCTCGCTCGACGCCCGCATGCGCTTCTTGCTCGAGGTCATTGCCGAGATTCGCGAGCGCTGCGGCAAGGACTTTATCATCGATGTCCGCATTTCGGGCGATGAGTACACCGATGGCGGTCTGACCCTCAACGATATGATTTATGTCTCGCGTCGCCTGGAGAAGGCCGGCGTCGACATGATTCACGTGTCGGGCGGCACCACCATCAAGCGCGGCTCCGCGATTCCCGCCGCCGGCACGCAGCAGGCCTCGCATGCCGCCTGCTCGCGCGAGATTAAGAAGCACGTGAACATTCCCGTTGCCACGGTCGGCCGCATTAACGAGGCATGGATTGCCGAGGAGCTGATCGAGGACGGCGCTGCCGACATCTGCATGATGGGCCGCGCCAATCTGTGCGATGCCGAGTTCTGCAATAAGGCCGCTGCCGGCAACGCCGACGACATCCGCCCCTGCATCGGCTGCCTGCGCTGCCTGAACGGCATTATGTTCGGCAAGCGCATCTCCTGCACCGTCAACCCGGACGTGGAGCGCGACGAGGCTGGCTACGAGCCTGCCGCCGAGGCCAAAAACGTACTGGTTGTGGGCGCTGGTCCTGCGGGCATGGAGGCAGCCTACATTGCCGCCAAGCGCGGCCACAACGTGGTGCTCGTGGATAAGCAGGACGAACCGGGCGGCGAGATGCGCATCGCGGCCGTTCCGCCGGCAAAGCAGGAACTCACCCGCGTGATCAAGTACCAGTATCGCCGTCTTGCTGAGGCGGGCGTGAAGTGCGTCTTTGGTACCGAGCTTTCGGCCGAGGACATTCAGCGTGACTACGCGGGCTACGAGGTCGTCCTGGCTTATGGCGCCGAGCCCATCGCTCCGGCCTTCATGCAGGGCTTTAAGCAGGTTATGACGGCTGACGACCTGCTGGGCGGCAAGGCTTTCCCGGGCAAGAAGATCGTCATCGTGGGCGGCGGCACCGTTGGCTGCGAGACGGCCGATTACCTGGCCCCGTTGG
>CABQZS010000150.1 GCA_902468695.1 uncultured Collinsella sp. | reverse complement strand
GGCTTCCGAGGGTCTGCCCGTGGAGGCGTGGCCGAGCGCGGCGAACTTTGTGCTCGTGCGCACGCCGCATGCCACGCGCGTGCGCGAGCGTCTGCGCGACGAGTATTCGATTTTGGTGCGCGACTTTAGCTACGCGCCGGGGCTCGCGGACTGCCTACGCATTACCGTGGGTACCCCGCAGGAAAACGACGAGGTGCTGGCTGCGTTTGCCGCGCTGGTGAAGGAGGAGATGTAGATGGACCGCTATGCCGAGGTGACCCGCAAGACGGGAGAGACTGACATTGTCGTAAAGCTCGACCTGGATGGAACCGGTATGTGCGATATCTCGACCGGCGTGCCGTTTTTCGACCACATGCTCAACGCCTTTGGCCGCCATGGCCTGTTCGATTTGACGGTGCATGCGGTAGGCGACGTTGAGGTCGACGCGCACCATACCGTCGAGGACACGGGCATTGTGCTGGGCGAGGCGTTTTGCCAAGCGTTGGGCAACAAGGCGGGCATTACGCGCTTTGCCGACGCGGCGATTGCCATGGACGAGACGCTCGTGATGGCTGCCGTGGACATTTCGGGCCGCGGGCAGGCCTACTGCGAGCTGCCCGTGCCGACCGAGCGCGTGGGCAGCTTCGATACCGAGCTGGCCGTTGAGTTCTTCTATGCCTTCGCACGCGATGCCAAGCTCACGCTGCACGTGCGCGAACTGGCGGGTGGCAACTCGCATCACATTATCGAGGCCGCCTTTAAGGCCGTGGGCCGCACGATGCGCCACGCCTGCGAGCTCGATCCCCGCGTGCAGGGCATCCCCAGCACCAAGGGCTCACTGTAACCGTCACAAGGGTAAAACCACCACGAAGGTGCCTGTCCCCTTTGTGGTGGTTTTGGATGATGAGAAGTGGAGGGGTCGCGTGGGCGAACCGAAGATCGTGGTGGTCGACTACCACAAGGGCAACTTGTCGAGCGTCGTGCGCGGGCTTGCGCGCGCCGGTGCCGCCGCCTGCACGTCGGACAATCCGGAGCAGATCCGCAACGCCGACGGCCTGGTCATCCCGGGCGTGGGCGCGTTCTATGACGCGATTGCCTTTATGCGCCAGAGCGGCGAGGAGGTGGCCGTGCTCGATGCCGTCGCCGCTGGAACTCCGCTGCTCGGCATCTGCCTGGGCCTTCAGCTGTTTTTTAAGCGCGGCAACGAGGGCGTGCCAGCGGACGAGGGTGCGGACGCGGACGACGATGCCTCCGAGCAGGCTGGCGGTCCCTGGGTCGATGGCCTGGGTATTATGCGCGGCTCGTGCACGCGCCTAGAGTCGAGCCGCCTGAAGGTGCCGCACGTGGGCTGGGACCAGGTGCACATGACGTCCGCCGGTGCGGCTGATCCGCTGCTTGCCGGTTTTGCCGAGGGCGCCAACATGTACTTCACCCACAGCTACGCGGTGACCGACGACGCCGATGCCGCCGATGTGTTGGCGCGCACGCACTATACACGGAGTTTCCCGTGCATCGTTCGCCATGGCAACGTGTGGGGCTGCCAGTTCCATCCCGAGAAATCCTCCGCGCTGGGTCAGCGCATCCTTAAGAACTTCGTCAACATCGTCGAGGAGGTTGGCCGATGATCCTGTTTCCCGCAATCGATCTGATCGGCGGCAAGGTCGTGCGCCTGGAGCGCGGCGACCGCAGCCGCTGCAAGGTATATTCCGACGACCCCGTGGCCGTTGCCCGCTCGTTTGCCGAGCAGGGCGCAAGCTGGGTGCATGTCGTCGACCTATCCGCTGCCTTTGGCGAGGACGAGGACACATGCGCTGCCAACTCGGCGGCGATTAAGGCCATCTGCGGCGTCGCCGGTCTGTCCGTGGACGTGGGCGGCGGCGTCCGCTCGCTCGCACGCATCGACGAGCTGGCCGGCTATGGTGCTCGCCGCATTGCGCTGGGCACCGTGCTGGTGACCGAGCCAGGTTTTGCCGAGGTGGCAGCCCAAGGCTTTGGCGAGCT
Source organism: uncultured Collinsella sp. (assembly GCA_902468695.1). Taxonomy (GTDB): domain Bacteria; phylum Actinomycetota; class Coriobacteriia; order Coriobacteriales; family Coriobacteriaceae; genus Collinsella. Next base: position 766 of record CABQZS010000150.1, on the reverse strand, counting down.
GCTGGTCGCCGACATTGCCGCGCGCGACGGCCAGGTTAAGGTGAACGGCTGGCGCGACGGCGCGGGCGTGGTGCTCGACGATGCCGTGGCGCAGCTTACCGAGCTGGGCTTTAAGCATCTGGTGTATACCGACATCGCGCGCGATGGCATGCAGACGGGCATCGATGTGGCGGCGTATCGCCATGTGGCCGAGGTCGCGGGCTTTCCCGTCGTGGCTTCGGGCGGCATCTCGACGCTCGACGATATCCGCGCGCTTGCCGCGGTGGGTGAGGGCGCGATTGAAGGCGCCATTACCGGCCGCGCGCTCTATGAGGGCAACTTTACGCTGGCCCAGGCGCTGGCCGCCGTCCGAGGGGAGGAGTAGCCCATGCTTACCAAGCGCGTGATTCCCTGCCTGGACGTCAAGGACGGCCGTGTGGTCAAGGGCGTCAACTTTGTGAGCTTACGCGATGCGGGCGATCCGGTGGAGCTGGCGCGTGCCTACGACCGCGAGGGTGCGGACGAGGTCGTCTTCCTGGACATTACCGCCACGAGCGACAACCGTGCGACGACTATCGAGATGGCGGCGCATGCGGCCGAGGAGCTGGCCATTCCCTATACCGTGGGCGGCGGCTTTCGCGACCTGGCGGGCATGCGCACCATGGTTGCCGCCGGTGCCGACAAGGTGTCGCTCAACTCTGCCGCCGTGCGTGACCCGTCGCTGATCAGCCAGGCTGCCGCGGCGTTTGGTAGCCAGGCCGTGGTCGTGGCGATCGATGCCAAGCGC
>CABQZS010000149.1 GCA_902468695.1 uncultured Collinsella sp. | reverse complement strand
GGCTTCCGCGGCAACCGCTTCTAGTTGGGTTACGCGGTTTTACCAAACCGCGTAACCAGTTGACGCTGTAAACCCGTCAGAGCGGCAATCTGCCTTTCAGCTTCGGCGGCATGACCAAAAGGTCAATGCCGCCTCGCTTCAAGGCACCTTGCTCGCTCTGGCGGGTTTTCGCTGTCGGTGTCAAAACATCGGCGTCGCCTTGATTCAAACCTGCCAAAAAGGTAGTCGTTGGGGACGTTCTTAAATGACTAGTCGTTGGGGACGTTCTTGTTCGAGTGGTCGTTTAAGAACGTCCCCAACGACTACATAGCATGAGAGTGGATAATCTCCCGGTTTGAGCCTGCATCCAAGCTTAAAGTGGGAGATTATCCACTCTCATTTGTTGTGTGTCCGAAAATCCACGCTCGTTTCTGCTCCGCCTACATTTGTAGGAACAGTTCGTGGAGGCGCGTGTCGTCGTCGAGCTCGGGGTGGAAGGTTACGCCGAGCTGGTTGCCTTGGCGGGCGGCGATGATGCGGCCATCGACTTTTGCTAGGGCCTCAGTGTCGCCGTGCACTTCGACGATGCGGGGCGCGCGGATAAACGTCAGCGGCACTTCACCGTCGATGCCGGCTACCTGTCCCTTGGTTCGAAAGCTGCCGAGCTGTCTGCCGTAGGCATTGCGCTCGACAAGTACATCCATGGTTGCCAAACGCGGCGTGCTCTTATCGTCATGGGCGGCAAGGTCGTGAGCCAGTAGAATCAGGCCGGCGCAGGTGCCCAGGACGGGCATGCCTTCAGCGATACGGGCACGAAGCTCCTCGAGCATGCCCAACTCATCAAGCAGCTTCCCTTGAACGGTAGACTCGCCGCCGGGAAGTACCAGACGGTCAAAATCCTGCTTCAAATCGGCCGCCTGTCTCAGCTCAATACAACGTGCGCCCAGCTCGGATAGCCTTGCCTCGTGCTCGGCAAAAGCGCCTTGGACCGCCAGCACGGCGACCGTTTGGTCTGCATAATCGCTCATGTGCGATCCTTTCTGCTGGACTAGCGCCCGCGCTTTTCCATGATAATCTCGATTTCGTCGGCGTTAATGCCCACCATGGCCTCGCCCAGGTCCTCCGAAAGCTCGGCGATGAGCCTGGCATCGGTGAAGTTTGCCACGGCCTTGACGATGGCGGCGGCGCGCTTGGCGGGGTCGCCGCTCTTAAAGATGCCCGAGCCGACAAAGACGCCTTCGGCGCCCAGCTGCATCATCAGCGCGGCGTCGGCGGGGGTCGCTACGCCGCCGGCGGCAAAGTTCACGACGGGAAGCTTTCCCGTGGCATGGACCTCGCGCACCAGCTCGACCGGAACCTGCAGTTGCTTGGCTGCCTCAAAGAGCTCATCGACGCGCAGGGCGACAACGTCGCGGATCTGCTTTTGGATCTTGCGCATGTGGCGCACGGCCTGAACGACGTCACCCGTGCCCGGCTCGCCCTTGGTGCGAATCATCGTGGCGCCCTCGGCAACACGGCGCAGCGCCTCGCCCAGATCGCGGGCGCCGCAGACAAACGGCACGTCAAACTGGGTCTTGTCGATGTGATAGACGTCATCGGCAGGGGAGAGAACCTCGGACTCGTCGATGTAATCGATCTCGATGGCCTGCAGGACCTGCGCCTCGACAATGTGACCGATGCGGCACTTGGCCATAACAGGGATGGAGACGGCCTCTTGGATGCCCTTGATCATCTTAGGGTCGCTCATGCGCGAGACGCCGCCTGCGGCGCGGATGTCGGCCGGAATGCGCTCGAGTGCCATGACGGCGCAGGCGCCCGCCTCCTCGGCGATGCGCGC
>CABQZS010000148.1 GCA_902468695.1 uncultured Collinsella sp. | reverse complement strand
GGGACTGACCCCGGAGGAGTTCCGGAGACAGTCCCTTGCGGCGTAGTTCTTATTTAAGCCGTCCAAGTTTTGGGGTGCAGTTCAGAGTCCCAGAAGGGCTACGAGGCGCATGTGTTCGATGCGAGCGGCAACGCTGTGGGCAATTCCTTTAAGCTTAGGAACGGCGACACCCACTCCATCAAGGCCGGCGAGACCATCCGCGTATACGGCCTTAAGAAGGGTGCCAGCTATAGCGTGAGCGAGCTCACTACCAAGCGCGAGGCGTCCAACGGCGACGTGCTGGCGAGTATCGTCAACACCGTGACCGGTTCCGCCGAAGAGTCGGTGCTTCCGGCCGGCTTTAGCCTTGTGAGCCGTAAGGTCGGCGGCAAGGAGCAGTCGGGAACTGGCAACACCATCGAGGGCAAGATTGCAGCGCTCGTGGACGGGGAGATTCCTGCGAGCAACAAACTCGAGTTTACCAACAAATACAGCGCCAGCCCCGTAAAGCTCGACGCCCAGAATGGTCTGAGCGCCAAGAAGGTGCTCGAAGGTCGCGATTGGGCCGATGGCGATTCCTTTACCGTGCAGCTTACGCCTAAGGACGGCGCCCCCATGCCCGACGGTGCCGAGAGCGCGATGGCGACGGTTGAGCTCACCAAGAATACCCCGAAGGCGACGTTTGACGATATTACCTATACCAAGCCGGGTACCTACGCCTATACCATCTTGGAGGATATTCCCGGCTCCAATGCCGGGGCGGATGGCATAAGCTACTCCGCTGCCGTCTATACCGCGACGGTCAAGGTGGATGATAACCGCGCCGGTGCATTGGTCGTTACGAGCGTGGAGTATCAGCAAGTGAGTGACGACGCGGGCAAACCGGCTACCGCAGAGGTTGCCGATAAGGTCGCAACCTTCACCAACCGCTACGATACGCACGAACATAGCATCATCATCCATGCCCAAAAGATCCTGACCGACAACGCCGGGAGTTTCCCGCTTTCCCAGAACGCCTTTAGCTTTAAGCTCGAGCGTGTGGGCGGCTATGCAGACGACAATGCAGCGTTCGATCCCGATAAGGTCGACACGAGCATCAAGGCCCCCATGCCTCAGGGTACCGAGGGCAACACCGCGACCGTGGGCAACAACGCCGTTGGTGGCGCGGTGACCTGGCCGGCGATCTCCTATACCGCCAAGCCGGATGCGGGACGTGCCTACGTTTACAAGTTCGCCGAGAATCCCGGCAGTGTTACGGGCATGACCTACGACGGATCGATCTATTACGCCGTGGTGCGCAACGCCAAGAAGGGCGCCGGCATCCAGACCTCGATCGAGTACTACAAGGTTGTAAAGGACGGCTCGGTAAAGCAGCTGGACACGAACGTTACGCCTTCCTTTACCAATATATATAGCGTGGAGTCCACGAGCGCGACCCTGCAGGGCCAAAAGACCGTGAGCGGTCGCGACTGGAACCAGGGCGAGAGCTATACCTTTAACCTCGCTGCCGCTACGGATGATGCCGGCGCGACCGGTTTGAGCAAGACCACCGCGCAAGCGGTAAAGGACGGGGCCGTTGCCGTTAACGTCAACCAAGCTGTCGCCAGCGCGCCCGAGTCGGGACGCGTGGCATCGTTCTCCTTTGGCACCGAAGCCGCCCCGACCGTGACGTTCAACCGCGCAGGCACCTTTAGCTTCAACATCACCGAGAAAGCTGCGCAGGATGGCCAGGCGGGCATGTCCATGGACAAGCACACCGCCCGCGCGACCGTCGTGGTGACCGACCTGGACGAGTCGGGCAACCACACGGGCATGCTGCGTGTGTCGAGCGTGACCTACGCCAACACCGGTGCCTCCGATGCGGACAAGGTCGTAACCGACAAGGCTGCCTTTACCAACGCATACCATGCGTCGGGCACCTTTGGTGGCGTGACGGTGAGCAAGGCCCTTGAGGGTCGCGCCTCTACCGCGGGCCAGTTTACCTTTGCCGTGACGGGCCTTTGGTACAACGGCGTTCAGACGTCGGTCGATGGCTCCGAGGCCAGCCTGTCCAATAAGGTGGCAGGGGCCGGCGTGTCCGGCGCTGTGGCGAGCGCAAGCGGGAAAGAGAGGCTCTTTGCCCGTGAGCTCACGGAACAGGATCTGGGGCATACGTTTGCCTATCGCATCCGCGAGAACCAGCCTGCGGCTGTCGGCTACACCTATGACACCGGCTACACTGGTGACGCTATCGTGCTCGTCAAGGTTCTTGCACGCAAGGACGACCCCGCTAAGCTCTACACCGTGACGACCGTGCTCAAGGGTGCGGGTGTGACGGAGCTGTTGGGCGACGGCGCCGACGCGAGCGCGCTGACGGACGAAAAGATCGTCGAGCTCAAGCAAGATTCGCATACTTACGTGCAGCAGTACGATGCAAGTGAGGTCGGCGCCACGCCTGCCATCTCGTTTGTGAACCGTTACACGGCAAGTCTCGACTATGGCGCCGCTGGCGGTTTGCAGATTGAGAAGACGTTGACGTATCCCAAGGACGCGACCATTTTTGGCTCGCCTAAGAGCACGTTCCGTTATATCGTCAAGCCTGCTGACGAGACGTCTGCCAGCAAGGTTGGCATTTCCACGAATGGCAAGGTCTTTGAGACCGCAAATGTCGAGGCCAACGCTCCCGAGACCGTAAGTTTGGTACCTGCGGGTGGGCTGACCTTCACTCAGGATGATGCCGGCAAGACGTTCACCTATACGGTGAGCGAGATTGACGACAAGGCGACGGGCTATACGTACGACAAGACGGTCCATACGGTTAAGGCTGTCGTGGCGGATAACGGCGACGGCACGCTTAGAGTCACGACAACGGTAAGCAAGCAGGTCGATGGCAAGGACGAGCTCGAGGGCCAGTGGATCTATCCGTCGGGTGCAACGTCCACCAGTGTCGCGACGGTCAAATTCAAGAACGCCTATACGGTCACCGAGGCGGCAACCTACACTCCGTCCGTGACGAAGGTGGTTGCCGGTGCCGATGCTCCGGGCAAGTTCACCTTTGCTATGACCGCGGCTGACGATGCTACCAAGACTGCCATCGATGGCAAGCTCATCACCGGCTCTTCGATGAGCGCGGAGAACGGCTACGCTGAGGAGAAGCAAACGACGGCGGCCCTCAAGGACGGGGAGCACGAAAAGATTGGTTTTTCGAAGCTCGCCTTCAACAAGCCGGGCACGTATAAGTTCGCTATTAACGAACAAGTTCCGAATGGTCTTGGCGAGTGGAAGTATGACACGCACACTTATGTCCTGACCATTACCGTAACCGATGAGGGCGGCAAGCTTGTGGCGCGTGCCGATGGCACGACCGGCTCGGAAGGCTTCATCTTTACCAATAGTTACCAAACTTCAACGAGCTACGAGCTCCAGGGCGGTCTTGAAATCGTCAAGACGCTCAACGGGCACGACCTACATGCCGGCATGTTTGGCTTTACGGTGACGGGCGAGGGCGATGCTTCAATCGAAAAGCTCAACAAGCTGCTGCGCGCGGATGAGGGCAAGCTCACCGTTACAAACGATGAGCCGCAAGCCGATGGCACGTCCCATACCGGCATTTTGGGTGGCCTGACCTTTGCGACGGAAGATGCAGACAAGACGTTCACCTACAAGGTTGTCGAGAATGGCGGCGGCAAGCACGGCTATCAATACGACTCCACCTATTGGAAGGTAGAGATTGCGGTTAAGAAGCGCGATAACGGTTCGCTCTATACCGTGACCACGGCCAAGCACTATAGCGCCAACGAAGTGGAGACCTTTAGCTCCGAGTTTAGCTCCGAGAACGGTGCTGCCAAGGCTCAGGTGTCCTTCACCAACAGCTACGCTGCGATCGGAACATTCGACGGTCTTACTGCCGAGAAGGTGATGGACTCCGGCGACAAGATCGAGGCGGGCCAGTATACGTTTGACCTGTATGCCGAGAAGGCCGATGGCTCGCTCGAAAAGATGGATGAGGGTAAGACCAAGACGGGTGAGAACGGCACCGCTACGGTCGACTTTGGTAAGGTTTACTTTAAGCTTGGCAATGCTGCTGGCAAATCCAATGAGCAGACGATTGACCTTGCCGGTGCCGTCAACCATGGCATTGCCACCAAGCGGCACAATGCCGACCACACCACTACCTACAGCTTTAACCTGGTGGTAAAGGAGCGCTTGGCCAACCTGCCCGAGGGCGTCCGTCCCGTGGATACGTCTGCGACGTGCCGAGTGCTGCTCGAGGTGACCGACAACAACAACGGCAAGCTGACGTTCAAGGTGACCTATCGCGACGGTACCGAGAAGGGAAAGATCGTTTTCCACAACACGCGTGATAAGGTCAAGACGATCGGCACAGTCGCGAAGCCCGATGTGGACATCGACGGGCAGCTGCTCTCTGTGGGCGACTCCTACGTCTATACCATCAGCTGGGTCAATACCGAGGCCGATGCCTTCGTGACCGTGAACGACGAGCTTCCCACGGGTGTCGTGTTCGAGGCCTTTGAGGGCGAGTATGCCGATAAGGGCGCCGCGAGCGGCCAGTTGCTTACTTGGAACCTGGGTAAGCAACCCGCGGGCAGCCACGGTTCGGTGCGCGTGCGCGTCAAGATTACCGAGGACGCCGTGAAGGACGTCCAAAGCGCTGTCGACACCATCAATAACACTGCCACCGTTTGGGTTGACAACAAGAGCTATACCGGCACCACGACCAACTACGTGCCCAAGAAGTCCGAGAGCGATGCTCAGGATTCGACGGGGTCGGGTGTGGCGCTGGGCGATGAGCTCACCTACACCATCGGCTACAAGAACACTGAGGGCGCACCTGCCACGGTGACGATTACCGATACCGTTCCCGCGGGGACCGAGTTCGTGGAGTTCGCGGGCGACCACAAGGATGCCGGCTCCAAGGACAATGACGGCAACCTCACTTGGACATTGAAGGACGTTCCCGCCGGCAAGGAGGGCACGGTTCAGTTTAAGGTTCGCGTGACCGAGGACGCGTTTAAGAGCGGTGGCGCTTCGGGCGACATCTCCAACCAGGCGTCGGTGGCGGTCGGCAACAACCCTGCCGTCAAGACCAACACCACTACCGATCAGGCTTCTGACGGGCGCCTGACGTTGAGCAAGACGGTCACGGCCGCCGAAGGCATCACCGCGCCCAACAAGGCATTTACCTTTAAGGTGCTGCTCTACCAGGCCGATGGCACAACGCCTCTGGCCGGCACCTTTGCGTTCGCCGGTCGCCCCGGTGGCACCAATGGCACTTATGTAAGCGGACAGATCAAGAGCGGTGACACCATCGCGCTTGAGGCCGGCGGCTCCGTCACGGTTACCTTGCCCACGGGTACGCACTACGAGGTGCAGGAGCTCGACTCCAAGGGTGAGCTCATGACGAGCGAGGACGGCTTTGCGGTTGCCGATAAGGCGAACCCCCAGAAGGGTACCGTCGGGCAGGCGACGCAGGCGGGCTTCACCAACGTCTACAGCGTGGAGTCCACGAAGGTGGAAAATGCCTTTAAGGTGCAAAAGAAGATCTCCGGACGCAACTGGACTAAGGCGGATGCCTTTACCATGACGCTGACTGCCCAGGGTGAGGCGCCCATGCCCAAGGGCGCCAAGGAGGGCGTGTCGACGATTGAGCTGCACAAGGATGCCCAGGTCGGCAACTTCGGCACCATCGAGTACACCAAGCCCGGCACCTATACCTATGTGATTACCGAGCAATCGGGTGACGAGACGGCACTTACGTTCTCGAAGGCTACCTATCGTGCCACCGTCACGGTGACCGACAACGGCGCCGGTAAGCTGTCTGCCAAGACCAAGATTCCACAGCTGACCGACGATGCGGGCGACGCTGTTGAGCGCACGGTCGAGGCGGCGGTCTTTACCAACACCGCCAAGACCGGCAGCCTCACCGTCAAGAAGACGGTCGTCGGCGGCGACAACCAGCGCGAGTTCGGCTTCACGGTCGCGCTGGCCGACAGGGACGGCGAGCCCGTCTCCGGCACCTTCGGCAAGGGCGACGGCGCCGTGACGTTCACGGACGGCAAGGCAACCTTTGCGCTTAAGGACGGCGAGGAGAAGGCAATCGCCGGCCTGCCCGTGGGCGCGAGCTACACCGTGACCGAGGATGCGGCCGAGGGCTATACGACCGCTGCCGAGGGGGCCGAGGGCATCGTGACCGAGGACGGCGCGACCGCGGCGTTCACCAACACGTACGGTACGGCCACCGAGGGCAGAGACGTCTCCACCGCGGGACTCTTCACCAAGGCGCTCAAGGGCCGCGACTGGTCGGAGGGCGATAGCTTCCAGTTCGCGCTCGCGGGCGAGGGCAGCGCCCCCATGCCCGAGGGATCTGTCGATGGCTCCAAGACCGTCAGTGTGACGGCCGCCGCCGGCACCAAGGCGGGCGATAAGGTCGCCTTCGACTTCGGCTCCATCTGCTACACGCTCGATGACATCAAGGACGCCGGGTTCGCCGAGGTCGGCGGCAAGCGCGTGCGCGCCAAGACCTTCACCTACACGGTGCGCGAGGTCAGGCCCGATGACGGTTCTGCCATCGCCGGCGTTGACTACGACGGCCATGTCGCCACGATGACGGTGACCGTGGCCGACGACGGCTCCGGTAACCTCACGGCCACGACGCCCGCGATCGCGCAGGTGAGTGGCGGCGACTTCGTCAACACCTACACGACCGAGCTCGACTATTCGGCCCGCGCGGGCGTGCGCCTGTCCAAGACGCTCTCCGGCCGCGCCATGGAGGCGGGGCAGTTCGCCTT
>CABQZS010000147.1 GCA_902468695.1 uncultured Collinsella sp. | reverse complement strand
GAGCCGGTGCGTGAGGCCGAGCATCGCATAGAGGAGCTCAAGGCCGCCGCGCAGGAGGCCACCGAGAGCGACGACATGAACAAGGCCGCCGAGATCACCGAGCAGCAGAAGGCCGCCGAGATTGAGCTCGCCGAGGCCAAGGCCGCCTGGACCGCCGAGCTCGACGCCAGCCCGCTCACCATCGACGTGAGTCAGATTGCCGACATCGTGTCCGTGACCTCTGGCGTGCCGGTTTCCTCGCTCACCGAGAGCGAGAGCCGTCGCCTGCTGCAGGCCGAAAGCGTGCTCAAGACCCGCATTATCGGCCAGGACGAGGCCGTCGAGGCCGTGGCCAAGGCAGTGCGCCGCAGCCGTTCGCCGCTCAAGGACCCGCGTCGCCCCGGCGGTAGCTTTATCTTCCTGGGCCCCACCGGCACGGGCAAGACCGAGCTCGCCAAGACGCTCGCCGAGTACCTCTTTGGCAGCAAGGACGCGCTCATCAGCTTCGACATGTCCGAGTTCGGTAGCGAGTTCGAGGTCTCCAAGCTTATCGGTAGCCCTCCGGGTTACGTGGGTCACGACGAGGGCGGTCAGCTCACCAAGGCCGTTCGTCGTCACCCGTACTCGGTCGTGCTGTTCGACGAGATCGAGAAGGCACACCCTGATATCTTCAACATCTTGCTACAGGTGCTGGAGGAGGGCCGCCTGACCGATAGTCAGGGCAAGACGGTCGATTTCCGCAACACCGTGATCATCATGACGTCCAACGTGGGCGCCCGCGAGATTGCGCAGGATGCGAGCGTGGGCTTTGGCACCACCGGCGAGCAGGGTCTCACGTCGAGTGAGATCCGCGGCCGTGCGATGGGCGAGCTCAAGCGCCTGTTCCGTCCCGAGCTGCTCAACCGTATCGACGATATTGTGGTGTTCCAGAAGCTCTCGGGCGAGAACCTGACTAAGATTGCGCACCTGCTGGTGGACGATCTGCGCCAGCGTTTGATTGCCAACGGCATGAACATCAAGCTCACCGATGCGGCCTATGACAAGATCGTGGCCGAGGGTACCGACCTTACCAATGGCGCGCGTCCGCTGCGCCGTGCTATCCAAAAGCTTATCGAGGACCCGCTGTCCGAGGAGCTTCTGGCCGGCGAATGGGGCGAGGGCGATACCGTCCTGTGCGACGTGGTCGACGGCAAGTTTGTCTTTAGCCACGGCACGGGTGAGATTCCGGCGCCGCGTCCGGCGGGTGCACTCGGGGGCGATACCGCTCAGGCGGCGCCGCACACCGGAAACGCCGCGCCTGTGAGCAGTGGCGTGAGCTCGGGCCCCGGCGGCATGATGCAAGCCGGTTCCGGCGCGCTGTAGGGCGTGGCGACAATTTGATACGCGCAATCGAGGCGCTCCGGAAAGGGCGCCTCGATTTGTAGAGCTGCGGAAGTTGTGACCGTTACGCTATACGGTCCACCGTTAGCCGATGATGCGAGGGCGCTCGGCGTTTTCGACTGGTTTATGCACGCAAAGTCTGGGAATATACAAGTCGCATGTCTTACTGTCTAACCAGTTGCGCCAAGGAGGCACCATGGACTACAAGATCACCGGCTACGAGCCCGCCCAGCTGTTCCATTTCTTTGAGGAGGTCAGCGCGATCCCCCGTGGGTCTGGCAATGAGAAGGGCATCAGCGATTTCCTGGTCGCGTTTGCCAAGGAGCGCGGCCTCGATGTGTATCAGGACGAGGTCTACAACGTCATCATTCGCAAGCCCGCATCTGCCGGCGCCGAGAATGCCCCGACCGTAATGCTGCAGGGCCACATCGATATGGTGTGCGACAAGTTGGGCTCCGTTGAGCACGACTTCACGACCGATGGTATCGACTTGGTCGTCAAGGACGGCGTCCTCACCGCCAACGGCACCACCCTGGGCGCCGACAACGGTATTGCCGTCGCTCTGATGCTCACTGTTCTCGATGACGATTCGATCGTTCACCCGGCCCTCGAGTGCGTATTCACCACCGACGAGGAGACCGGCCTGGTCGGCGCCGAGACGCTCGACAAGTCCCAGATCAGCGCCCGAACCATGATCAACCTCGATTCCGAGGAGGAGGGCGTGGCTACCGTCAGCTGCGCCGGCGGCGTCGTCGTTACCTACACCTGCCCGATCGCGCGCGAGCACAAGACCGGTAGCACCCTCACGCTCGACATCTCCGGCCTGCTGGGCGGTCACTCCGGCAGCGATATCCACCTGGAGCGCGGCAACGGCAACCTCATCATGGCCCGCATCATCGACCGCCTGATGGTCGCCGGCGAGCCCGCCATCGTCAGCTTTAACGGCGGCACCAAGGACAACGCCATCAACCGTGAGTGCAAGGCCGTTCTGGTCTATGCCGATCACGCTGCCGCCGAGGCCGCGGCGCAGGTCGCAAAGGGCATCATCGCCGACGTCACTGCCGAGCTCGAGGTCTTCGACCCCGGCTTTACCTGCACCGTCGAGATTGCCGACGACGCCGAGGTCGAGGCCATGGACCAGAAGTCCGCGCTTGCCCTCATCCGTGCCCTGCGTCTTGCCCCCAACGGCGTGATCCGCCGCAACGTCGCCACCGACGGCTCCGTCGAGGTTTCCTCCAACATCGGTGTGGTTGCCACCTCTGACGACGAGGTCAAGATCATGCTGTCCCCGCGCTCCTCGATCACCTCGCTGCAGAACGAGTTCAAGGACCGCCTGCAGACGCTGGCCGATGTCCTGGGCTTCGACGCCAAGTTCGAGTTCGAGTATCCCGGCTGGAGCTATGCCGAGCATTCGCCGGTCCGCGACGTTTTTGTCGAGAGCTATCGCGAGCTCTTTGGCTCCGAGCTGCGTATTGAGTCCATTCACGCCGGCCTTGAGTGCGGCCTGTTTGCCGAGGCGCTGCACGGCCTGGACGCCATCGCCGTGGGCCCGACGCTCTCCGATGTCCACACCCCGGACGAGAGCATGGAGCTCGCTTCTGCCG
>CABQZS010000146.1 GCA_902468695.1 uncultured Collinsella sp. | reverse complement strand
CGGCGACAACGGGCAGAGCCTTGATGTAGCAGCGCTCGCAGATGTTGGCGTAGGCCTGCTTCATCTTGTCGTACTCCTCCTGCAGACTCTCCTGCGTGGCAGAGAAGCTGTAGGCGTCCTTCATGATGAACTCGCGACCGCGCATCAGGCCAAAGCGGGGACGGAACTCGTCGCGGAACTTGTCCTGGATGTGGTAGAGGTTAACGGGCAGTTGCTTGTAGGAACGCAGCTCATTGCGAACCAGGGCGGTCACGGTCTCCTCGTGCGTGGGGCCCAGCACGAACTCGCGGCCGTGGCGGTCATCGAAGCGCACGAGTTCCTTGCCATAGGCGTCGATGCGACCGGACTCGCGCCATAGCTCAGCGTCGACCATAATGGGCATCATGAGCTCCTGGGCACCGGCGGCATCCATCTCGTCGCGCACGATGTTCTCGATCTTGCGAATCGAGCGCCATGCGAGCGGCAGGTAGGAATACAGACCGGCGGCCTCCTTGCGGATCATGCCGGCACGGAGCAGCAGGCGGTGACTGGCGAGCTCAGCGTCCGCCGGATCCTCTTTAAGCGTCGGCGCATAGAGCTTAGACATATACATTGCTCGGGTCATTTATTTCTCCTCAATAAGTTTGTCGACCTCTGCCATAAGCGCGTCGACAATTTGGTCCTCAGCTACTTTACCAATGATCTGGCCATGCGAAAAGAGCAAGGCCTGACCACGTCCGCAAGCAACGCCCAGGTCGGCATCAGAAGCCTCACCGGGGCCATTAACGGCACATCCCATCACAGCGATAGAAAGCGGCGCGGAGTAGTTCTTAAGCCGCTCGGTGACCTCCTCGGCGATGGGAATCAGGTTAACCTGGCAGCGGGCGCACGTGGGACACGAGACAATCTCGGGACCACGGCGACGCAGGCCCAGTGACTGCAAAATTCCCCAGGCGACCGGCGGCTCCTCAACCGGATCAGCTGTGAGCGAAACACGCATGGTGTCGCCAATGCCTTCGGAAAGCAAGATACCCAAGCCTACAGAGCTCTTGATGGTGCCCTGGAGCTTGGTCCCCGCCTCCGTCACGCCCAGATGAAGCGGAACATGGGGAATCTCGCGCGACAGGGCGCGATAAGTATCAAGCGTCGTTTGCACGCTATGGGCCTTGGCCGAAAGCACAATGTTCGTAAAGCCGCGGTCCTCAAAGTGCTTGACGAAGCGCTCGCTCGACATCACGAGTTTTTCGGGCTGCGTGAGGTCTTCGCGCTCGGCGATATCCTGCTCAAGTGAACCGGCATTGACGCCGATACGAATCGCACAGCCCGCGGCACCAGCAGCATCGATCACCGCGTCAACCTTGGCCCAATCGCCGATATTGCCGGGATTGATGCGCAGCTTGGCAGCACCGGCCTCAACGGCACCAATGGCGAGCTTATGGTTAAAGTGAATATCGGCGACGATCGGCACCGGAGACTCGGCACAGATGGTGCGGAAACCCTCAAGCGCGGCCTCAGTGGGCACGCTCACACGCACGATATCGCAGCCAGCCTGCGCCAACGCGCACACTTGCGCAAGTGTTGCCTGGGCATCAGCGGTATCGGTGCAGGTCATGGATTGGACCACCACCGGCGCACCGCCACCGATCTGCACACCGCCCACATGCACGGGGCGCGTCAAATCGCGAGGCAAAGGATGGGATAAAGACAATCCAAACACTCCCCTACAGAATAAATCGAAGGATGTCGGAACGAAGCATATAGACAAACAGCAGCGCAAAGAGCGCGATGCCCACATAGCTCACAATCGTCTGGACCTTGAGCGGAAGCTCGCGGCCCACAATCTTTTGAATGATCTCGATGACCAGCTTGCCGCCATCGAGTGGTGGGATGGGCAGCAGGTTCATAAAGCCAAGCGAGAACGAAATGAGGGCGGCAAACGAAAGGAACGTGGCAGGACCGGCAGCAGCAGCCTGTGAGGACATAACGCTAATACCCACGATCGAGGAGGACTGATCGAGAATCTCCATCGTATGCTGCGGCTGGAGCAGGCGCATCACGCCCTCCGCGGTCTGCACAACATAGGAGAATGACAGACGCGCCGAGGTGATGGGGTCCAAACGGACTACCTCCGCAGAAGCATACACACCTAACCGCTCGTCCTCTTTGAGCGCAACCGAGGTCGAATGCTGCTTGCCGTCACGCTCGTACTCGATGGCGATATCGTCCTTACCGGCGGCCTTGCCGATAGCATCGTAAACGTTCATCCATGTGGAGCACGATACACCGTCAACCGAAAGGATCGCATCACCAGCCTCGATACCCGCCTTGGCGGCAATAGACCCCTCGTCAACCTGACCGATCACGTTGGTATCGATCGGCACGGTGACACCCGCAATGGAATAGATGCTCATAAGCAGCAAAAAGCCCGTCAGGATATTGACGAGAATGCCCGCGAGCAGCATAAAGGCACGCTTGAGAAAGCCCTGGCCAAGATAGGTGTGCGAACGTTCTTGCGCAAGGAACTCGGCCTCGCCGCACGGCAGCTCCCACACATCGCCCTCGGCAGTCGCATGTTCGCGATCGAAACGACGGCCATCAAAAGTGGTGTAGCCCGCCGCGTCTCGCGGCAGCGTCTGATACTTGGTGGGATAGTAGCTCGGCGAGGGCTGCTCCCCTTCCTCATACCAGGGCGCGATGGAGCCCCAACCCAAGAGCAAGGCACATGTCTCGAGCACATCCTCCTCGGACAGTTCGAGCTCGGCGGCAAGGTCGGCCACGGTCACGCGACCATGACGATAGATAGCCGCGAGCACGCGATCGGCGCACGAGACATCGGTCGGATCCATACCGCAGATGGCAGCGTAGCCACCCAGCAGCAGCGGGGTCACGCCAAACTTGGTGCCGATACGACGCGACGTGTGGTGGATATCAAAGCGACACGGCAGGCCCAAAAAGAACTCGGTTACCCGGACGCCACAGGCACGCGCCGCCAAAAAGTGGCCGCCCTCGTGCAAAAACACGAGGACGGAAAGCATCAGCAGGCCCCAAAAGACCGATGAGAGAACGCTCAGAACAGTATCCATAAAACGAAAAAGCAATCCTTATGGGTTAAGAACGGGCTGCGGCGAGCACCTGCGAGGCCTTTTCACGCGCCCACGCATCGATTTCACGAAGCTGCTCAAACGAATCGACTGCCTGCATATCGTGGGCATCCATGCAGGATTCCACAATGCGATCGATATCGGTAAAGCTGCAGCCATCGTGCAGGAAGGCATCGACGGCGACCTCGTTGGCGGCATTGAGCACGCACGGCATGGTGCCACCCGTCTTGCCGGCACGCTCGGCCAGTGCCAGACAGCGGAAGGTATCCATGTCGGCAGCATCAAACGTGAGCTGCCCCAGCTCGCGAAAATCGATACGAGGCGCCGGGGTATCCCAACGCTCGGGATACGAGAACGCGAACTGGATGGGAATACGCATGTCGGAAGCACCGAGATGCGCCATCACAGAGCCGTCGGCGAACTCGACCATAGAGTGAATCTTGGACTGACGCTGCACGACCACGTTAATGAAATCGAGGTCGCAGTTAAACAGATGCATGGCCTCAATGCGCTCCAGGCCCTTGTTCATGAGGGTGGCGGAGTCGATGGTGATCTTGGCACCCATGGCCCACGTGGGATGTGCGAGGGCATCGGCACGCGTCACGCAATCGAGCTCGTCGCGCGTGCGGCCAAAGAACGGACCGCCCGAGCAGGTGAGCCAAATACAATGAGCCTCGCGCGGATTCTCCCCCAGATAGCACTGGTAGATGGCGGAGTGCTCAGAGTCGACTGGAATAAGCTGGCCCGGTTGCGCCAACGGCATAAGCAAGTCGCCACCGACGACGAGGGACTCCTTGTTGGCAAGGGCAAGGCGCTTATTTGAGGTCAAGGCCACATGGCTCGCCTCGAGACCGGCGGCGCCCACAATAGCGACAAGCACGCAGTCGACATCGTCGCGACGCGCGAGATCGCAAACCGCCTGCGCGCCAACGTTGAGCTTCGTTCCCTCGGGCAGCTCCTGCAGCACGGTGTCATCGCCATGAGCGACATCGGCCACGGCAACCGCCGGAACCGAGAACTCGCGGGCAGCGGCAACGAGCTCAGAGGTACTGGAGTTAACGGACAGCGCCGTCACCTGCAAGCGATCGGCATGCTGACGGCACACATCGAGCGCCTGGGTGCCGATAGAGCCCGTACAGCCCAGGATGGCAACACGGAGACGTCCATCGGGGCCATACGTCGTCTGGAAGGACATTACAGCACGCCTCCGATCATCAACATCAGCTGCGCGGTGATGCAGCCGAAGATAAGCGAATCGCTACGATCGAGCATGCCGCCGTGACCCGGGATAAGGTTGCCGGAATCCTTGACGCCCACGCCGCGCTTGATGCGCGACTCGATAAGGTCGCCGATAACGCCCAGAATGGACACGACCACGCCGCACAGCAGCGCATAGGGCAGGCTGAGTTTGTAGAAGTGCGTCGCCCACAGGATGAGCCAAATCAAAATTGAGCCCAGGATGCCGCCAACAAACCCCTCCCAGCTCTTTTTGGGAGAGATCTTGGGAACCATCTTGTGTTTGCCGATACGGCTACCCACGATGTAGGCAAACGAATCGGAGACCCAAAGGGACGCGCAAACGCCCACTGAAAGCAGGGCGCCGGCAAAACCGGGCACGGCATCGCGCAGCAGCACGATAGCCGACAGCATAAAGCCAGTGTAGATGGGACCCATGAGCGTCACGGCCACATCAGAAATGCGGGTACGCGGCGACCAAACATACCAAATGCCCACAGCGAGCATCAGGGCAAAAAGCAGGGCATTCAGCAACATAGAATCGCCCAACGCCGACAGCGGAAAGAGTACGGCGGCACCGATACCCATGCGCTCGTTAGCCATCTTGCCATCGAGCCTCGTCATACGGAAAAACTCATAGCAGCACAGACCACTCATGACAGAAACAAAGATGGCCGTGGGCACGATACCCAAAACCAGGCACAGGATAAAGACAACGGCGTAGACGATACCGGCGGCGGCACGGGTAATAAAGCCCGCAAGCCACGAACCGGTGCCGCTCTTCGCTGTAGGCGCTCCCGCAGCGGTAGCTTTGCGCGCAGGCGTCTTGGGAGCAGATGCCTTGGGACGATCGGACACGATTAAGCCTCCTCGGTCTTGCTCAGTCCACCAAACCTACGGTCACGGCCCTGATAGGCCAAAATGGCGTCGACAAGGCCCCAACGATCAAAGTCGGGCCAATAGGTATCGGTGACATAGAACTCGGAATAAGCCACCTGCCACAGCAGATAGTTCGAAAGGCGCAGCTCACCAGAGGTGCGAATCACAAGCTCAGGATCGGGAAGGCCGGCGGTATAGAGGTGGGAAGCCACCATGTCGTCATCAATTGCGGCAGGATCAATCTTACCGGCGGCAACGTCGAGCGCGATCTGACGGACAGCGCGGGTAATCTCGGCACGCGCGCCGTAGTTGACGGCAAGCGCCAGCGTCATACCGGTGTGATCGGCGCACTCGGCAAGACCGCGTTCAAAAACGTCGCGGGTCTTCTTGGGCAGCGCGGAAATATCACCCAAAAAGACAACGCGCACGTTTTCGCGCTTCAGAAGCGGCAACTCGTCGATGAACGTCTTGGCAAACAAGTGCATCAAGACGTTGACCTCATGCTGCGGGCGGTTCCAGTTTTCGGTAGAAAACGCATAGGCAGAAAGCACGTCGACGCCCAGGCGCACGCAGGCGGTAATGATCTCGCGCAGCGAGACGATACCCGCCTTGTGGCCCTCAGTGCGTGCAAGACCGCGCGACGTGGCCCAACGACCGTTGCCGTCCATGATGCACGAGATATGGTGCGGAATGTTATTGAGGTCAAGGTCGGAAAAACCGACGCCCGCAGGGGCGTCGGCAAAGTACTCGACCAGTTTATGCTCGTCGTATTGCACCTTAGATCTCCATGACCTCGGCTTCTTTTTCCTTCAAAAGCTCCTCGACCTTGGCGACATACTCATCGGTGTGCTTCTGGACCTTGGCCTGCTCGCGACGGACATCGTCCTCGGTGAGCTCCTCATCGCGCTCGAGCTTGTTGTTGAAGTCGCGACGGATGTTACGGATAGACACCTTGGCCTGCTCGGCGTACTCGCGGCACTCCTTGACGAGCTCGCGACGGCGCTCCTCAGTGGGAGCCGGGAACGGAAGACGAACGACGGTGCCATCGGAGTTGGGGGTAATACCCAGATCGGAAGCGCCGATAGCCTTGACGATAGCATTGATGAGTGCCTTGTCCCACGGCTCGATGAGCAGCATGTGGGCCTCGGGGGTCTTGACGGCGGCAACCTGCGTGACCGGCGTGGGAACACCGTAATAATCGACGGTGATGTCGGACAGAATGTTGGCATTGGCGCGGCCGGTACGAACCTTGGAGAAGTTATGCTTGAGGGACTCGAGCGACTTGTCCATATGGGCGGTGATGTTCTCTGCCATGCTTAATCCTCCTGATAGACGAGCGTGCCGACGGGCTCACCCGAAAGCGCGCGCTTGACGGTGTCCTCGCCATCGATGTTGAGGACCAAAATCGGCATACGGTTGTCCTGGCACAGTGCCGTAGCCGTGGAATCCATAACCTGCAGACCGCGGACGAGAACCTCGTGATAGGTAATCTTGTCAAAACGGACGGCGTCGGCGCACTTGACGGGATCTTTGTCGTAGATGCCGTCAACCTTGGTGGCTTTAATCAGAATCTCGGCGCCGATCTCGCACGCACGAAGAGCCGCGGCGGTGTCGGTCGTAAAGTACGGATTGCCCGAACCGGCGGTAAAAATAACGACGTTGCCCTTGGAAAGGTGGTTGATGGCGCGACGGCGAATATAGGGCTCGCAGATCTCGTTCATCTGGATAGCGCTCATCACGCGGCAGGGAACATCGTTATGCTCGAAGGCATCCTGCAGGGCGAGCGCGTTCATAACGGTAGCCAGCATGCCCATGTAGTCGGCCTGAGCACGCTCCATGCCACCGGCAGCGCCGGCCATGCCGCGGAAAATATTGCCGCCGCCGACAACGACGCCGACCTCATGGCCAACGGCTAGCAGCTCCTTGACCTGCTTGGCAAGATGGTCGGTAACCTTGGGGTCGATGCCATATTGGCCGTCGCCCATCAGTGCTTCGCCGGAAAGCTTAAGAAGCACGCGTTTATATCGGATGTCGGACAAAGCGATCCTCCTTTAATTAGACTCTCAATATGATATCAAAGGCTCTGATAAGAGCCATGAAAAAGCAGGCTGTGAGTAAAACCCACAGCCTGCTCATTACCAGCTACAAAAGCTTATTTACTCGCCACGGACCAGACGGTCAAAGGCAACGACGGTAATGGTGTCGCTGAGCTCCTTGGAGACCTGCTCAGCGTACTTCTTGATGGTGAGGGAGCTGTCCTTGATGAACTCCTGCTCGGTGAGCACGGACTGCTTGTAGAACTTCTCCAGACGGCCGACAGCCATCTTCTCCTGAATAGCCTCGGGCTTGCCGGACTCGGCAGCCTGGGCCATGTAGATCTGCTTCTCGTGCTCGACGGTCTCGGCCGGAACCTGATCGCGGGTAGCGCAGATCGGGGCGACGGCGGCAACCTGAAGGGCAACGTCGTGAGCGAAGGTCTTGAAGGACTCAGCCTGAGCGGTCTCGGCCTTCTCGAAGGCGAACTCGACGAGGACGCCGATCTTACCACCCATGTGGATGTAAGAAGCGAGCGCGCCGTTCTCGGCCTTGCGGGCAGCGAAGCGGGAGATCTTCATGTTCTCGCCCATGATGTGAATCATCTCGGTGAGCTCGGAGGAAACGGTCTCCTCACCCATCGGCTTCTCGAGCAGAGCGTCGACGTCAGCAGGCTCGGTGGTAGCGACAACCTCAGCGACCTTGGAAGCAAAGCCAGTGAACTTGGCGTTGGAGCCAACGAAGTCGGTCTCGCAGGAGAGCTCGAGCAGAGCGCCGGTCTTGCCATCCTCGGAGACGAACGCGGCGACAGCGCCCTCGTTGGTCTCACGGCCAGCCTTCTTGGCAGCCTTGGCAAGGCCGTTCTTACGCAGAACGTCGACAGCGGCGTCCATGTCGCCGTCAGCCTCGACGAGAGCCTTCTTGCACTCCATCATCGGGGAGTCGGTCATCTCGCGGAGCTGCTTGACCATAGCGGCGGTAATCTGGGCCATTGTGGTTCCTTTCAAAGAGATGAAAAAGAATTAACTAAGACTGATTTACTCGGCCTTGGGCTCAGCGGCCATCTCGGCCTCGGAGACCTGCTCCTTGCCGGAGCCAGCGAGGCAGGCGTCAGCCATGAGCTCGCACATAAGGGTGACAGCGGAGATAGCGTCATCGTTGCAGGGGATGCCGTACTCGACCTCGTCGGGATCGGAGTTGGTGTCGATCAGAGCGACGACGGGGATGTTCAGGCGCTGGGCCTCCTTGATGGCGTTCTCCTCGCGCTTGGTGTCGATGACGAAGAGAGCCTGGGGCAGACCCTTCATGTCGCGGGCGCCACCGAGGTTGGTCTGGAGCTTGGTGAGCTCCTTGCCGAGAACAGCCTGCTCCTTCTTGGGCAGAACAGCCATGCGTCCGTCCTCGACCATGGCCTCGAGCTCCTCCATGCGGTTGATGCGGGAGCGGATGGTGACGAAGTTGGTCAGCATGCCGCCGAGCCAACGCTGGTTGATGTAAGGCATGTTGGCGCGCTCAGCAGCGTTCTTGACGGCCTCCTGAGCCTGCTTCTTGGTGCCGACGAACAGCACGTTGCCGCCCTTGGCGACGTTCTTGACGAAGGTGTAGGCCTGGTCGGCGTCGAGGATGGTCTGCTTGAGGTCGAGGATGTAGATGCCGTTGCGCTCACCGAAGATGAACGGCTTCATCTTGGGGTTCCAGCGACGGGTCTGGTGACCGAAGTGGCAGCCGGCCTCGAGCAGGGTGCGGATATTAATCTTGGTAGCCATGTTAAACCTCCTGTGGTTTGCCTCCGCGCGGGGTCATCCTCCAAAACCAACCCGGACATGTGCTACCAAAGCCCGGGCACCACGGTATGAAGTAGCCGCGCGTGCGTGATAAAAACATGTTGCCGTGAAGCAACCCGATGAATGATAGCAGGAATGCATCTTCCTGCCAACCCGCAATCAAAACCACACACCTGAGTGCGGCGCGGGACGTCCCAGCCACTATTCGCCGCGGGGATGGGCTTGAGCCACGGCACGTTTGAGCCGATCGGGCGTGAGATGCGTGTAGATCTGCGTCGTGGACAGGCTCGCATGACCTAGCAGCTCTTGAACCGAGCGCAGGTCCGCACCGCCCTCGAGCAAATCGGTCGCAAAGGTATGGCGCATCGCATGCGGGGCAATGTCGGCCGGAATGCCGGCGAGCGTCGCCAGCGTATGGAACCGCCGCCTGAGCATGGCGGCACTCATGCGATTGCCGCGCGCCGATATAAGCAGCGGATGCGGCCCGGTAGCGGGGTCACGGCGCTTTGCCTGAGCGAGCAACTCCGGCCTCCCCTCCTCAATATAGAGACGCGTCGCCTCGAGTGCGCGACGATACAGAGGGACGATACGCTCCTTGCTCCCCTTGCCCCAAAGTCGCAGCGTTCGCTCGGACCAACCAATAGACTCCACGTTGAGCGCCGCGAGCTCCGAGATTCGCGCGCCGGAGGCATAGAGCAACTCAAGCATCGCCGCATCGCGCAGTCCCGCGGGCGTCGAGGTATCAGGCGTCTTGAGCAGCGCCTCAACCTGCTGGGTCGTAAGGACGCCCGGCAGGTCACGTGGCAGCCTGGGCGATGCGATCGCCGAGACCGCATCGCCCTCGACAATCCCCTCGGCAGCCATCCAGCGATAGAGAGATCGAATAGCCGACAGGTACGCCGCAAGCGTTCGGGGAGCCACCTGCTCACGCGAAAGCTCGGCAAGATAGCGACGAATGGTGCGCACGTCGGCAGCGAAAGCATCGATATCCTCGCGCTCGCACCAGGCAGCGAAGCGCTCCAGCCTCGAGCCATAGGCCGTCACCGTGTTGGGAGAAAGTCCCTCGACGCGTGCGATATAGGCGATAAACGAGTCGACGGTGTCGTACAGGTCAAAGGCTATGACCGGTCGCCTCCAAACAAGTCGGAACGCGTGGCCAAGTAGGCATCGAGGGCCTCGAGCGCACGGTCCGCATAGGCCTGGTAGCGGTCGCGCTTGCTGCGGCGCTTACCATCCTCGAGTGGCGGCACCAGGCCAAAGTTGACATGCATGGGCTGATAGCCCACGGTGGCAGGATCGGTCGCATAGCCCACGAGCGCACCCAGGGCGCCCACACGCGGCAACTCGACGCCCGCGGCACCGATAGCCTCGGCATAGGTGTTGAGCGCCGCGAGCAGACCTGTCGCCACGGCTTCCATGTACCCCTCGGTGCCGGTGATCTGACCGGCCAGGCGCACACCGGTACCGGGCACGGCAAAGGTGCCATCGAGCACATGCGGGGCGTCGACAAAGGTATTGCGGTGCATGACACCGTAGCGGAAGAACTCAGCGTTCTCCAGGCCCGGCACCATATGGAAGACGCGCTTCTGCTCGCCAAAGGTCAAGTTGGTCTGGAAGCCCACCAGGTTATAGGCGGTCTTCTCCTTGTTCTCGGCACGCAGCTGAATCGCCGCCCAGGGGCGACGTCCGGTACGCGGGTCGGTGAGGCCGACGGGCTTCATGGCGCCAAAGCGAATGGCGTCCTTGCCGGTGCGCGCAACTTCCTCGGCAGGCTGGCAAGCCTGGAACAGATCGCCGCCCTCAAAATCTTTGAGCACCACGCGGTCGGCCGTGGTAAGCGCCTCGATAAAGGCCTCGTACTCCTCCTTATTGAGCGGAGCGTTGAGATAGTCGCCGCCCCCCTGCTCCTCGTAGCGCGACTGCGAGAACAGCACGTCCATATCGAGCGTGGAGGCATCGACGATCGGCGCCGCCGCATCAAAGAATGCCAGGGCATCGCCACCGACGAGCTTCATGACCTCTTCGCTCAGCGCCGGTGAACACAGCGGGCCCGCGGCAATGACCACGTGACCCTCGGGAATCTGCGTGACCTCGCCGTGCACGACCTCGATATTGGGACGAGCGGCAACCTCGGCCTCGACAAGCTCGGAAAACTTGACGCGGTCGACCGCCAGGGCACCGCCGGCGGGAACAGCCGCGCGATGGGCGCAATCGAGCAGGACTGAACCCATGCGCTCAAGCTCGGCCTTCAGCAAACCAGCCGCGGAATCCGGACGGGTCGACTTAAACGAATTGGAGCAGACGAGCTCTGCCAGATGATCGGTATGGTGGGCCGGGGAGCTCACCTGGGGGCGCATCTCGCACAGCTTTACGGCAAACCCGCGGTCTGCAAGCTGGATCGCGCACTCCGAACCCGCCAGACCGCCACCGATAACCGTCACCTGATCGAACTGCATCTGCAAACACCTTTCTAATTGACACGTTTTCCATTGTGACCGAAGGGTGTCTGGGCGTGAAGGGCAAACTTGGAGGGCGCATACCTTCCATCCATCATGCGCTCGATAAGGCCCTCGAGTTCAAGCGAACCCAAGAGTTTGAGTACGCCGACAGCATCGAGCGAGACGAGCGCCGCAATGTCGTCGACCTTGAGTGGAGAGGCGATGAGCGCATGCATCACGGTCTGCTGCGTTGGATCCAGGTCGGCAATGCCGGGAGCATCGGGGCGCGAGTAGCGCAGGGTGCCGTAGATGCGTGAGATAGCCATCTCGATAGATTCCTCGTCGATGATGCAGCAGGCACCGTTCGCAATGAGGTAATTCGTGCCACGCGACTCGGGCGATAGGATCGACCCCGGCACGGCAAGAAGTTCGCGCCCCAAATCCATAGCAGCCTCGGCTGTGGAAAACGTCCCAGAAGGCATACCCGCCTCGGATACAAAGAGGGCTTGCGACAGGGCCGCGATTACGCGATTGCGGCGCGGAAAGGCGAACTTGCGCGGACCCATGCCCCACGGAGAGATCGACACGACCGCGCCACCCGTATCAAGCGTGCGCGTAATCAGCCCCGCGCTCGAACGCGGGTAGACCACGTCGGCGCCCGTCCCCAGCACCACAACGTGTTTGCCGCCGGCGTTGACCGCAGCCCAACCCGAGGCCTGGTCACAACCGACCGCACCGCCCGAAACTACCGTCACTCCCGCCTCAACCGCCACCTTCGCCGCAAGCTCTGCCACGGCAAGACCATACGGCGAGGCCTTTCGCGCACCGATGATGGAGAGCGCGGGCGTCGAAAGCGCCTCGGGGTTGCCGCGCACATAGAGCGTCTGAGGTACATCAGAAAGCTCCAAAACGGTCTCGGGATACAACGCGTCACCTGGATGCAGCTCGAAGGTCCCCTCAGCCATCATTGGTCCCTCCTTCCCTGGTACATCGCCGCCTCGAGCACGTGGTCCTGCGTCACCTGCGCGCTCTCGGCGACATCTGCGATCGTGCGCGCAATGCGAACAAGGCGCACGATGCCACGCCCTGTGAGATGCGTGCGCTTCGACAGGCCGAGCACACACTTCTCCGCCGCATCATCGAGCTCAAAGGTCGAAACGACGCCGTCAATGGACCGTGTCTCGTCATCCTCGGCCTCGGCATCCGCATCGTCCATGCGGGATTCGCGCCAAGCGCGAAAGGCGCGACCGCGCACAACGTAGTCACGTAACTCGGCCGACGACATGCCCTCCGCACCCTCGATAATCACTTGAGGGTCGGGACGGGTCACATCGATCATCATGTCGATACGGTCGGCCAAAGGACCGCGCAGTTTAGACCGATAGCGCTCGACCATCGCCGCCGAGCAGCGACACGGCACCTCGCGATCGCCCAAAAAGCCGCAGGGGCAGGGATTGCTCGCAGCCAGCAGCTGAAAGCGCGACGGGAAGGTAAAAGCCCCGTCGACGCGTACGATCCTCACGTAGCCGCGCTCGATGGGCTGACGCAGCGTCTGCAGCACGCCAGTGGGAAACTCGGCAAGCTCGTCCAAAAAGAGCACGCCGCCATGAGCAAGGCTGATTTCACCCGGGTGCACCGGGCGCCCGCCGCCGATAAGGCCTGCGGTCGAAATACTGTGGTGGGGACTGCGGAAGGGGCGGTGCCCCGCCAACAAGCCATCAATGTTCTCACCCAAAACCGAATGGATGCACAGTGCCTCCTGCTGATCCTCAACGGAAAGCTCGGGCAGGATGCCGGTCATACGGCGTGCGAGCATCGTCTTGCCCGATCCCGGAGACCCGATCATGAGCAAGCCGAGTTCTCCTGCCGCCGCAAGCGCCATGCCGCGTTTAGCGACTTCCTGCCCCAGCACGTCTGCATAGTCGAGCTCGGGCTCAAAGGTCGCCTCGATACCCTCGGAATCCAAGTAGTGCCGTGCGGCATCGCCCATGCCGTGAGCAAGCTGAGACAGATGGTCGATAAAGCCGCAATCC
This sequence comes from uncultured Collinsella sp., assembly GCA_902468695.1. Classification (GTDB taxonomy): domain Bacteria; phylum Actinomycetota; class Coriobacteriia; order Coriobacteriales; family Coriobacteriaceae; genus Collinsella. The sequence continues at coordinate 14,012 of CABQZS010000146.1, read as the reverse complement.
ACGCCCGCGAGTGGCACATGCTGGTCGGACCTGCCGGCGATAAAAGACAGCCCCATGTCGCGAGCCAATAGCTGAAACGCCACCTCGCCCTTGACAGGAAGCACCGTACCGTCCAAACCGAGCTCGCCGGCAATAAGGCAGCGATCGAGGTTGTCGCGGGGAATCTGCCCATCGGCCGCCAATACCGCGATGGCGATGGGAAGATCAAAGCCGCTACCGGTCTTGCGAATATCGCCAGGCGCCAGATTGACCGTAATGCCCGAGCGCGGGATCTCGAACCCGGCGGAGCGCATCGCGCAGCGAATGCGCCCGCGTGACTCCATCACCTCCATACTCGGAATGCCGAGCATCTGGATGCCCGGAACGCCGCCGGCAAGCGATACCTCGACCGTGACGGGAATCGCCTCGACGCCGCGGATGCAGGCAGCGTGAACGGCAAACGTCTCGAACGCCATCACGACACCTGCCAATCGAACGCGTTGTACTGATGCTCGATCTCGGCGATATGCCCGCCGCGAATGGTGACACCCACGGCATCGAAGCGAATCGCCTTGAGCGGATAATGCTCCATGAGATAGCAACTTGCGATGCGGCGGTAGCGGCGTTGCTTTTGGGCGTCCACGGCCTCCTCGGGAAAGACCCGCGTGCTGCAATCCAGCGAAACGCGTCTGGTCTTGACCTCGGCCATCACCACGACATCGTCGAGCTCATCGAGCAGCACCAGATCAGCCTCGCCCTCGGTGCAACGATAACCCTGCTCCAGCAAGGTGTAGCCGCGCTCGTTAAAGTAGTCGATGGTGATCAGCTCGCCCAGCATACCCAGCTCGCGGGGACTGAGTCCCTTGATAAACTCGGGCGTCATCGCACCGCAGTCGAGCTCGCCGTTTTCCCAACGCTCCTTGAGCTGCTGCGTCTTGCTCTTTTTGCTTGCGGCACTCATGGGGTCTCCTTTCCCGCACACTGCAGTGCCCCGATGATGAGGGCACCTTTCATGCGGGTAAGTACTGGAAGCAAACCAAAAGCTGACCAAATGCCGTCAAAAAACGGGCCGTACGCAGCAATGTTGTTGCATACGGCCCGCTACCAGCAGGTTTATAAAACCCCAGGGGTCCCTGTCTCCACAATTGACCTAGAAAAGGCGCTCAGTCTGCAGAAAGTTTCCGCAAAAGCTCACGCGGTGCAGAGGACAAAGTCCATGTTTGCGAATGGCCTCGATATGCTCGGGGCTCGCATAGCCCTTCGACTCGGCCAGATGGTACTCGGGATACTCGGCGTCGTACTCGACCATCATCTCGTCACGCGTGACCTTAGCCATGATGGACGCCGCGGCGATGCAGGCGATTTTGGCATCGCCCTTCACCACGTCGCGCTCGTTGGGAACGGCACCCAAAGGATTACCGTCCATGAGGACGCAGTCGGGTTCAAGCCCCGTATCGGCCACGGCACCCGCAACGGCGGTACGGATAGCGCGGGCCATACCCATCTCATCGATATCCTTCGGCGCGATATGGCAAAAACCGATCGCCGTCGCCACCTCGGAAATCTTCACCGAGAGCAACTCGCGGCGCGCGGGCGTGAGCTTTTTGGAATCGTTGATACCCCAGACGCGCGGCTCCATAGGAAGACAGACGGCGCATACCGTCAAAGGACCGGCCACCGATCCGCGACCCACCTCGTCGACACCAACGACCACCCCATCGCCGCCAAGCTCATGCATAAGCTCGTACATGTCATTGACGCGCTCGCGCTCGGCAAGCTCTTTGGCATGGCGTTTGAGGGCGCGTTCACAAGCCTTGATCACCTGCTGGCGCGGGTCCTCGCGATAATGCTCCACGAGGGCGGGAATCTCCTCAAACGTAGCGCTCGCCAGCTCGCCGGCAACCTGCGATGCCGAAACCGAGCTCGTCATATTGGCCATACCAGGCCCTCCTTGCATACAAATCAGATAAAAAGAAGGGCCACCCGAAGGTGACCCTTACGTCCAAACGAGTGGACAGACGCTGCGATCTTCTTAGCGCTTCTCGGGGATGCGAGCAGCCTTGCCCACCTTGTCGCGGAGGTAGTACAGCTTGGCGCGACGGACGCGACCATGACGAACGACCTCGAGCTTGGCGATCTTGGGGCTGTGAAGCGGGAAGGTACGCTCAACACCGACACCGAAGGAAATCTTGCGGACGGTGAAGGTCTCACGGGCACCGGCGCCGGCCATGCGGATGACGTCACCCTGGAAAACCTGGATGCGCTCGCGGTCGCCTTCCTTAATGCGGTAGTGAACCTTGACGTTGTCGGCGACGCGAACCTGAGGAATGTCCTCGCGGATCTGCTGACGCTCGATTGCGCGGATGTAATCCATGTGCAATTCCTTACTCTTCTAGAGGTGCCGTACCACCTTGGCCGGCACGTAGTTGAACAAACGTATTCGAGTATACACGCGCGGGTTTCTGCTGCAAGAACAATTTTTTACGCAGACAAAAAGACAAAACCCGCACATGATAACCGCCCGCCTCACGAATGAGACGGGCGGCATGAAGAGGGCTACGCTAGGCGTCTAAACCCAAAACGTTACGCGGAGCGCTTCGCCTCGAGCTTGGCCTGGGCGGCAGCAAGACGCGCGAGCGGCACACGGTAGGGCGAGCAAGACACGTAGTCCACGTCAGCCACGTTAAACAGGCCCTTGATGGACTTGGGGTCGCCGCCGTGCTCGCCGCACACGCCAAAGTGCATGTCGGGATTGGTGGCACGACCCTTCTCGACGGCCATGCGCACCAGCTCGAGCACCGCCGTATCGATGGTCTCGAAGGGATTGTCCTTCAAGATTTTCTTGTGCATGTACAAGGGGATGAACTTGGCCTCGGCATCGTCGCGGGAGAAGCCGAAGGTCGTCTGGGTGAGGTCGTTGGTGCCAAAGCAGAAGAAGTCGGCATGATGGGCGATCTCGTCGGCGACCATGCAGGCGCGCGGCAGCTCGAGCATCGTGCCCACGGGAATGTTGAGCTCGACGCCTTCCTCGGCGGAAACCTCGGCGATCACGCGCTCGATAACCTCGCGGGTCTGGACATGCTCTGCCGTGATGGAAACGAGCGGAACCATGATCTCGGGGCGTGGGTCGACACCATCCTTGAGAAGGCGGGCAGCAGCCGTGGCCACAGCGCGGACCTGCATGAGCGGCAGATCGCCAAAGACGACGGACAGGCGCACGCCGCGCAGGCCGAGCATCGGGTTGGACTCGACCATGCCGTCAATGCGACGCAGGCGGGCGCGCAGGACGGCAAGCTCTTCCTCGCTGGCGCCAGCGGCTTCCTTCTTGGTGATGGCGACCTCGAGCTCTCGAGGATTATCCAAGAACTCATGAAGTGGCGGATCGAGCAGGCGGACGACCACATCGCGACCGGACATGGTCTTGAACATCGCCAGGAAGTCCTCGGTCTGAACCTTGAGCAGGTCGGCCAGGGCCTGCTGCTTCACGGCCTCATCGTCAGACAGGATAAAGCTCTGGATGATGTTCTTGCGATCGCCCAGGAACATGTGCTCGGTGCGGCACAGACCGATGGCCTCGGCGCCAAACTCGAGTGCGAGCGCGGCGTCCTCGGGGTTGTCGGCATTAACGCGCACGTGGTTGGCGTGGCCACCGGTCTCGTCCAGACGAATCTCGTCGGCCCAGGACAGGATAGTGTCCAGATCGCCGGTGAGCTCGGCCGAAACCAGATCAACGGCGCCGTCGACGACGATACCCTGGGTACCGTCGATGGAGATGACATCACCCTCATGCAGCACGCGGTCACTGCCCTCGATGTGCACGACCTTCTCGGCGGCGTCGATATGGAAGCGTTCGACGCCGCAGACGCAGGGCGTACCCATACCGCGGGCGATAACGGCGGCATGGCTCGTCTTGCCACCGTGGCTGGTTAGGATGCCCTCGGCGGCAACCATGCCCTTCAGGTCGTCGGGGTTGGTCTCCCAGCGGACCAGAATGACCTTATGGCCTTCGGCGGAACGCGCGACGGCGTCATCACTCGAGAACACGACCTCGCCCACGGCGGCACCGGGGCTGGCGTTAAGACCGGTAGCGAGTGCCTCGTACTTCTTGGAGGCGTCGAACTGCGGGTGCAGGAGCTGGTCGAGCTGTGCGGGGTCGATGCGGCTCACGGCCTCCTCGCGGGTGATGAGGCCCTCCTCGACCATCTCGATGGCGATGCGCAGGGCGGCGGTGGCGGTGCGCTTGCCCACGCGGGTCTGGAGCATCCAGAGCTTGCCCTGCTCGATGGTGAACTCGATATCGCACATATCGCGATAGTGATCCTCGAGCGTCAGGAACACGCGCTCGAGCTCCTCGCCTGCGGACTCGAGGCCCGGGGTAGTCTTGAGGTCGGCGATGGGCTCGGTGTTGCGGATGCCGGCGACAACGTCCTCGCCCTGGGCGTTCACCAGAAAGTCCCCGTAGAACTCCTTGGTGCCGTCAGCCGGGTTGCGCGTAAAGGCGACGCCGGTCGCGGAGGTCTCGCCCTTGTTACCAAAAGCCATGGCCTGAACGTTGACGGCGGTACCGAGCTCGTCGGAGATACCATGCTGCTTGCGGTAGATACACGCACGCTCGTTCATCCAGCTGCCAAAGACAGCCTGAATGGCAAGGCGCAGCTGAAGCTCCGGGTCGTGCGGGAAGACAGGCTTGCCGTCGGCGACCTCGAGCTCGGGGTACAGGGCGGCCTCAACGTTGTCGGAGAAGATCCCCTTGAAGGTCTCGACGAGCTCCTGCAGGTCCTCGGCCGAAAGCTCTGAATCGACACGAACGCCGGCGACCAGGCGGGCCTGGGTCAGGGCGTTCTCGAATAGGTCGGCGTCGACGCCCATGACGACGTTGGAGAACATCTGGATAAAGCGACGGTAGCTGTCCCAGGCAAAGCGCGGGTTCTGCGTCTGCGCGATAAGGCCCTGGACGGAATCGTCGTTGAGGCCCAGGTTGAGGACCGTGTCCATCATACCGGGCATGGAGAACGGAGCGCCCGAGCGAACCGACACGAGCAGCGGATCGGAGGCGTCGCCGAGCTTCTTGCCGCAGCGGGCCTCGAGGTCCGCCTCGGCAGCAACGATCTCATCGAGTGCGCCCCCGGGCCACACGTTGCCGGCACCGGAGTACTCGACGCAAGTCTGGCAGGTAATGGTAAAGCCACCGGGAACCGGCAGGCCGATGCGGCTCATCTCGGCAAGGTTTGCGCCCTTGCCGCCAAGCACGAAGTTCATGGACTTGTCGCCCTCAGTGACACAGGTGCCCTGGGCGTCGGTTCCAAAACGGTAAACCCTCTTGCAATCGCTCACGATACTTCCCCTTCCATGCACTTACGCGCACGACCGTGGTAACGAATCGACCCACCGGATGCGGGCCGTGAGGGAACTATACGGCGCGTTTTGGGCAGGCTTGAGCAGAGGGTGCGCGGTTTGGTAAACGTGCTAAAACTGGCGGTAAACGGTAGATAAAGGTGGTTACCTTATGAAGATACCACTGCAAGAGAAATGCAGGTCAGATGCAAGTTTCTTGCTAAATCGCTTTATCATTATCGTGCATTATTTTGAGGTAGTCTATTTAGGACGGGGCTTTTTAACTACTCCAATGAGCTAACTTTGCTGCACTCGACTGGCGGCGCGGCGGGCGCGGGCTTCTTGGATTTCCTCCAAGTGGCTAATGATCTCGGCAGCGCTTTCCTCGATGGCCTTGCCGTCGGTACGCACCACAAAGCAGCCTAGGCGCTTCATGAGGGCACGAGCTTCCTCGAGCTCGCTGCGCACGCTCTCGGGCTCGGCATAGGAGCCGGCAACGGCACGGGCGTAGTCATCGCCCAAGCGGCTATCGCGAATCTCGGAAATAACGTCGACGGTCGAAATCAGGCCAAACAAACGCATCGGGTCGACCTCGTAAATTGACTTGGGCGGCTCCATGCCATGGGCCAACGGAACATTGGCAACCTTGTAACCTTGAAAGGCCAAAAACATCGACAGCGGCGTCTTGGACGTGCGCGATACGCCCAGCAGCACGATATCGGCTCCCGAAAGGTCGTCGCAGCCGCGTCCATCATCGTGCTCAACGAAATATTCCATGGCCTCGATACGATGGAAATAGCGGTCATCGGTCCTGTGAATCACGCCCGCAACGCCTTTGGGCGGCACACCGATGAGCGACGACAGCACGGCGAGCGTCGGGCCGATCAGGTCGACCGAGCGAATATGCAGCATGCCCAGGTAATCGAGCACACGAGCACGTAGCGCCGGGTCGACGATGGTATGGAACACGGCGATATCGCGATGGTCGGCATCGACGCGCGGCCCCACAAATGACTTGACCTGCTCCACAGAAGTCACCTTAGGCAGGCGCAAAACACAAAAAGCCCCTTCATCAAATTGCCCGGACGCCGCAAGCACCACCTCACAAGCGGTATCACCGAGCGAGTCGGAGATAACGATAACGGTGGGACGAGCGGTGACCGGGCAATCCATGCGGGGCTCCTTTTGCGGTTACGCGCAAGCTGGCTTACTTTTTGCGGGCAAGCTCACCGATGTTGGCAATGCCGGAGAAAACGGCCTCGAAGCGGTTGAGCAGCTTAAGGCGATTATCGCGGAGCTGCTCGTCCTTGTCCATGACCATGACCTCATCGAAGAAACGGTCGATGGGAGCACGCAGGGCGGCAAGGGCGGCAAATGCGGCCGGGTAATCCTCGGCAGTAAGGGCGACGTCGACAGCAGTCTGAGCAGCCTCGGAGGCGTCGGCAAGCGCGAGCTCGGCCTCGCCCATCAGGCTGCGGTCGTACTCCGCACCCAGCTCGGGCTTGGAGATGTGCGCGGCGCGGGCATAGGCGGTCGCCAGGTTGTCGAACGTCTCAGCGTCGTTCTTGCGGGCCTCGTCGAGGGCGGCGCAGCGGGCGAAGAAGACGGACGGGGCGATGATGTGCACCGCGGAGACGGCGGCAACGGTATCGGCAGGAATCTTCTCGTCGCGGGCCATGCTCACCAGGCGGCCGTGGAAGAAGTCACGGACCTGCTGGGCGACCTCGGCGGCGTCGAACTCAATGCCCTGCTCACTGTAGAGCTCGAGGGCGAAGTCGATGAGCGACGTGGGGTCGATCAGCAGACGGTCGCGCAGGATGTTGATGATGCCGATGGCGGCACGACGCAGCGCATACGGGTCGGAAGAGCCGGTCGGGGGCTCGCCGATGGCAAAGATACCGGCAATGGTATCGAGCTTGTCGGCACAGGCCACGATGCAGCCAGCGATGCCCTCGGGCAGCTCGTCACCGGCAAAGCGGGGACGATAGTGATCGCGAATGGCGTGGGCGACCTCGTCGTTCTCCCCCATCGCGGTGGCGTAGTAACCGCCCATCACGCCCTGCTGGCTCGTGAACTCGACGACGGCGTTGGATACCAGGTCGGCCTTGCACAGGTGCGCGGCGCGAGCAGCGTCAGCGGCAAGATGAGCGCCCAGATGAGCCTCGCGGGCAATAGCGAGCGCGAGCTGCTCGATGCGCTCGGACTTGGCGAGCACGCTACCGAGCTTCTCCTGGAAGGCGACCTTAGCCAAACGCTCGCGGAACTCATCGAGGGAGATCTTCAGGTCCTCCTCATAGAAGAACTTAGCGTCGTCCAGACGGGCACGCACAACGCGCTCGTTGCCGTCGATCACGCGCTCGGCGTTCTCGGGCTTGCTGTTGGAGACGACCACGAACTCACGCGTGAGTTTGCCCTCGCCGTCATAGATCGGGAAGTAGCGCTGGTTGGTGAGCATGGACTCGCAGATAATCTCGTGCGGGACCTTGAGGAACTCCTCATCGAAGGTACCGACGAGCACCGTCGGCCACTCGCAGAGGTTGATAACCTCCTCAAAGACCTTCTTGGGCGTATCGACATGGCAGCCGGGACGGGCAGCCTCGACCTCGGCGATACCGGCAAGGATGGCCTCACGACGACGCTCGGCAGAAAGCACGCCGGCGTCCTCAAGCACCTGCTCGTAGACGGCGGGGCTGGCAACCACATGGTCACCAGGGCCAAGTACGCGATGACCACGCGTGGTGTTGCCACTCGTCACGTCGGCAAACGACACGGGAACAACATCCTCGCCCAAAAGGCAGCAGATCCAACGGACCGGACGCACGAACGTGGCGTGCTCGTGGCCCCAGCGCTGACTACGGTAGTTGGGCCACTGCAGGCCGGCGATGGTCTTCTCGCACAGAGCGGTCAGAATCGGCGTAGCCGGTGCGGAGGGAATGTTCTTCTCGGCGAACACATACTCGCGACTGTCAGTGTCCTCGCGACGGACCAGGTCCTCGGCAGCCACACCGCACTTGCGGGCAAAGCCCTGGGCGGCCTTGGTGGCGTTACCGTCAGCGTCGAAGGCAATGTTGGCCGCGGGGCCACGCTTGACCTCGTGAACCTCATCGGTCGCGGTGGCGACGTTAGCCACGAGCGCAGCCAGGCGACGCGGGCTCGAGATCACGCGGACCTCGCCGTGGGCCAGACCGGCCTCGTCGAGGCCCTTGGCGATCATGGTGCCAAGCTGCTTGACGGCATTGTTCAGCGGTGCGGAGGGCATTTCCTCCGTACCGATCTCAAACAGGAAATCCTTAGCGTCTGCCATGGCTTACGCCACCTCGCCTTCCTGGTCGGCATTCTCGTTGACTCCGGCGACCTCGGCCATGTAGGCCTCGCAGCACGCCTTGGCGACGGCGCGGACGCGCAGGATGTAGTTGGCACGCTCGACCGCGGACAGGGCGCCACGGGCATCGAGCAGGTTGAAAGCGTGGCTGCACTTCATGACACAGTCGTATGCGGGCAGCGGCAACTTGCGCTCCAGGCAGGAGTGGCACTCGGCCTCGTAGTCGTCAAACTTCTGACGCATCATCTCGACGTTGGCGACCTCAAAGTTATAGGCACTGAACTCGCGCTCGTTCTCGAGGAACACGTCGCCATAGGTCATGGGCGTGCCGTCGGGCAGGTAGCTCCACACTAGGTCGTAGACGGAGTTGACGCCCTGCGCATACATGGCGATGCGCTCCAGGCCATAGGTGATCTCGACGGGCACGGGGTCGACCTCGATACCGCCCACCTGCTGGAAGTACGTAAACTGCGTGACCTCCATGCCATTGAGCCAGACCTCCCAGCCAAGGCCCCAGGCGCCAAGGGTCGGGCTCTCCCAGTCATCCTCGACAAAGCGTACGTCATGGTCGTTGGGGTCCAGGCCAATGGCGGCCAGCGAACCCAGGTAGAGCTCCTGGGCGTTGACCGGCGAGGGCTTGATGAGCACCTGGAACTGATAGTAGTGCTGCATGCGGTTGGGGTTCTCGCCGTAGCGGCCGTCGGCGGGACGGCGGCAGGGCTGCGCATAACAGGTGCGCCACTCGGCGGGACCGAGCGAGCGCAGCGTGGTCGCGGTATGGAAGGTACCGGCACCGACCTCGGAGTCATAGGGCTGCATAATGACGCAGCCCTGCTCGCCCCAGTACTGCTGGAGGCGCAGGATGATGTCTTGGAAGGAAAGCGATGAAGCGTTCATGCCTCTAATATCCCCTCGTCGAAACGATTACACGGTTAGGTACTGTACTATAGCGGTTTTTAGTCGATAGCGCCGATGCGGTTGAGCGGCCAGTAGCGCACAAGCGCCACAGCGATCAGATCAGAGCGATCGACGGGGCCAAAGTAGCGTGAGTCGGCAGAGTTTTCGCGGTTGTCGCCCATCACCCACACGCACCCGTCGGGAACAGTGTAGGGATAGCTTACCTGAGCGCCGGGCGCTTGGACCGAAAGTGGCCAGCTCATGCCCGTCGTATAGTCCTCGTCAAGCGCTTGGCCGTCAACGACCACCTTGCCGTCCTGCAGGTCGACCGTCTGGCCGGCCGTGGCAATAACGCGCTTGACAAGAACATCATGCTCGGAGGTGCCATCGGGGTTGTGAAACACCACGATATCGCCCTGCTTGACGGGCTGACCGAGCTCGAGGCTCACCTTTTGCGCCAGGATCTGGTCGCCAATCTCAATTGTGTCCTCCATAGAGCCGGTGGGCACCACAAAGGGCTCGACCACAAAGGTGCGAATCAGGAAGGTGGCCACAAGCGCGATCGCGATGACCGCGATCCACTCAAAAGCGCCCCTCAACGCGGAATGTTGCGTAGGAACCATACTCACTCCTCGCTCTGCGAATACGAAGCGTCAAGGATCTCCTGCGCGTAAGCGCGCTCCTCGGGCGTGAGCCGCGCAGTCTCGATCAAGTCGGGACGCCAGCGGCAGGTGCGCTCGATGGCGTTCTTGCGACGCCAGGCATCGACCTTGGCGTGATCGCCGCTCACAAGCACCGGAGGCACGCCCTCGCCGTTGAACTCGGCAGGACGGGTGTACTGCGCGTACTCGAGCAGGCCTCCGTCCTCGGCGGTCGAGAACGACTCGTCGACGTTGCTCATTTCGTCGCCCAGGGCGCCGGGAATCAGGCGTACGACGGCATCGGCAACGACCATAGCGGGAAGTTCGCCGCCCGTAAGCACATAGTCGCCGATCGACAGACGCTCGTCGGCATACGCATACGCACGCTCGTCGACGCCCTCGTAGCGACTGCACACAAACAGCAGGCGCTCACTTTTGAGCAGGCGCTCGGCCACATGCTGCGTAAAGGGCTCGCCACAGGGGGTAAAGAACACCACAGTGGGCTTGGGACCCTCTGCGCTAATGGCCTCGATGGCCTCCGCGATAGGCTCGACCTTCATGAGCATGCCCTGCCCGCCGCCGTACGGCTCGTCATCGACGGTGCGATGGCGGTCGTGCGTCCAGTCGCGCAGGTTATACGCCTTAAAATCAAAAAGGCCGGCCTTGCGGGCGCGGCCCAAAATCGACGTGGACATGACGGGCTCAAACATCTCGGGAAAGACCGAAAGGGTCTCGATAAGCATGTTGTCCTCCCTACTTGTCCATATCGATCAGGCCGTCCATAACGTGGACGGAAATTGTTCCCGTGTCGGGAAGATCGAGCACAACCTGCTCGGTCACGGGAATCAGTACCTCGCCGTACCGATCACCCTCGACAACCCAAACATCGTTAGCGGGCGTCGACATGATCTCGACGATCGTGCCGAGCGAACCGAAACGCTCGTCGACCACCTCGCGACCCATCAGGTCGGTATAGGCAGCGTCGAGCGAATCGAGCTCAAAGTCTTCACGATTTGCCAGCACGTAGCATCCCGTGATACCCTCGGCGGCCGTCAAGTCGTCAATGCCCTCAAACGAGACCAGATCGCCATCGCCCGTATCAGTGACGGACACGACCGTGCAAAAGCGGTCGCGCTTGAGCGCCGGCGGCGTCAGGGCGACGCGCATGCCCGGCTCTAATACAGAAGGAAGCCCCCGCAGCGGCTGCGCGAGGACCTCCCCCTTCCTTCCGTGCGGCTTGACCACACGGGCGATGTTTTTGTACTGGGACCTCAAGGTCCTAGCCCAGAACCTCTACCTCGACAGCAGTGTCGAGGCGAGCAGCCAGTGCACGGGCGAGCGTGCGAATGGCCTTGATGGTACGGCCACGACGGCCGATGACCTTAGCGACGTCATCCTCGGCGACCGAAACCTCAATCGTAGAGGCGTCATCACCATCGATGACCTCAAGGCTCACGGAATCCGGGTCGTCGACGATCTGAACAACGAGATATTCGACGAGATCGGCGATGCGATCTGAGAGCATTGCCTCACCCTCGAGCTGTGCAGCGTCAACCTCAGGCACGATTTACTCCTCGGCGCCCTCAGCGGCCTCAGCGGCAGCCTTAGCGGCCTCGGCCTCTTTGGCGAGCTGCTTCTTGGACTTCTTGACGACGGTCTCGGTCTTCTCGCCCTCGTTGGCGGCCTTGACCAGAGCGGCGACGGCGTCGGTGAGCTGAGCGCCCTTGGACTGCCAGTCGGCGATCTTCTCGAGGTCGAGGTTGATGGTCTTGGGGGCGGTCATCGGGTTGTAGCGGCCAACCTCCTCGATGATACGACCGTCACGCGGGGCGCGGGAATCGGCGACGACGACACGGTAGTACGGACGCTTCTTAGCGCCGTGACGAGCAAGGCGAATCTTGACTGCCAAAGGAAACTCCTCCAACCAAGCAGCTTTAGGCTGCAACTACAAACAAACAGTTGAACATAATACGCCATCGACGCGGGCAGGTGAAGTCCGTGAGACCAACTTCTTCGGTGTAGTCGAGGGCAAATCCATATCTTAGACAAGAATTCGGGATTTGCAAGCACATACACGCACCCCACATGAGCTGCGCGGTATACTCATGACATGGAAAGACGCGAACATACATACGGTTATGAGGATGCCACGGGCGTCACGCCGCCTCCCTGGACGGGTCCGGCGGTGGGCCTGATGGACCTCGATGCGTTTTTTGCGAGCGTGGAGATGCTCGATCATCCCGAATGGCGCGGAAAGCCGCTCATCGTGGGCGGAGACGCCGATTCGCGTGGCGTCGTGTCCACGTGTTCGTATGAGGCGCGTCGCTTTGGCGTGCACTCTGCCATGCCCTCGGCCGAGGCGCGGCGCTTGTGCCCGCAAGCCATTTGGACGCACGGGCACTTTGATCGCTACCGCGAGGTGAGCGCGCAGGTCATGGCGATTCTCGCTGACGAGACCCCGCGCGTTGAGCGCGTATCCATCGACGAAGCCTTTATCGATATCACACCGGGTCGCTTTGCACCCGAGGACCCGCTGCTGGTTGCGCGGCGCATCAGTGATCGCGTGGCAGCGCTGGGAGTGACCTGCTCCATTGGCGTGGGCTGCAACAAGACGGTCGCAAAGATCGCAAGCGAGCGGGACAAGCCGTTTGGGCTGACCATCGTGCGCCCCGGGACGGAACAGCGCTTTTTGGCCGCGCTGCCGGTATCTGCCATGAGCGGCATCGGGCGCTCGGCCGAGGAGCGACTGCGCCGCATGCGAATCTACACCCTCGGCGAGCTATCACGTGCACCGGAATCCACCTTGGCCTCTATTTTTGGCGTCAACGGCGAGCGCATGCGTCAGCGTGCGCTGGGACTCGAAATCTCTGAAGTCACGAGTCTCGGTGAAGAGCGCGAGGTCAAATCGGTCAGCAATGAACGCACCTTTGCTAAAGATTTGACTGAGCGTGGGGATATTGAGGCGGCGATTGCGCTGTTGGGAGAGTCAGTGGGACGCCGCCTGCGCCGTCAGGGACTGACGGGTGCCACGGTAACGCTCAAGCTTAAGTATTCGTATGGAAGCGGTCGCTCGGCACAGCGGCGGCTTCCTCACCCTACCGATGACGAGAATATCTTTGTTGCCGTGGCACTCGAGCTGCTCGGCAACATCTGGCAGGAAGGCATGCATGTTCGCTTAGCAGGCATCGGCATGAGCGACTTTGATCATCAGAGCGGCATCCAGACCGACCTGTTCTGCGAGATCGATGACCGCGGAGCCCAATCCAGCGACCGCCGCGACCTCTCCGTCGCCATCGACGCCGTCCGAGACAAATTCGGCGACACCGCCCTATCCTTCGGCCGCCAATCCCGCTTCAACGATTAACCGCCTTTGGGCAAAAAGAAAGCCGGGCAGGTGCGGAAAACCGCAACTGCCCGGCGATATGCGTGAGGGTAGCTCTAGAGAAGCCCCAGCCCAAATAAGGTCCTAGAGGAGATTGAGGGGAAGCTGGGGGGCGTCTCCCCAGAGTTTCTCGAGGCGGTAGAAGTCGCGGGCTTCGGGAGTGAAGACGTGGACGACAACCGAACCGTAGTCCATGAGCATCCAGGTCTTCTGCTCGCGACCCTCGATGGAGAACGGGTGCTCGCCGCAAGCCTCGGCGACCTTCTCCTCGATCTCGTCGACGATAGAATCGACCTGGCGGTTGTTGGTACCGGTGGCAAGCACAAAGTAGTCGCATACGTCGGAAAGCTCGGTCAGGTCGAGCACCTGAACGTCCTCGCCCTTCTTGTCGTAGGCGGCCTGTGCGGCGGCGCGGGCGACATCCTCGGCGGCGACACCGCTCGCGGACAGCGAGGCG
>CABQZS010000145.1 GCA_902468695.1 uncultured Collinsella sp. | reverse complement strand
GGGCGCCAGGCAAAGCGCCCACAAACTAGCCTCTCTTCATGAGCCCCGCAGTCCGCTCCGACTGCGGGGCTTTTGCTATTCACCTGGTCATCGGGGACGTTCTTAAATGACTGGTCAAACAAGAGCGTTCCCAATGACCACTCATTTAAGTCTGTCCCCAATGATTAGTAGTAGGCCCACATGGCTTCGACTTCGTTGAGGACCTCTACGACGCCCCAGCGGCGGGCGCTGCGGCTGGCCGAGTTGGGGTCGTAGACGCCAATCTGGTTGGCGTCGTCGATGCCGTAGAGCACGATGTAGTGGCCTACGTTGGTAAACGTACCGGGGCGCACTGCGGCGATGACGGGCGCACCCGAGCGAAGTGCTTGGGTAATCGATTCGCGATCGTTATAGAGCTGTGTTCCGTTGAGCCCCAGCTGCCACGCACCGCCTGTCATAAACGACCACTCGGTGGCACCAGTGGGGGCGTAGTTGCCGGCTTCGGCTAGTGCGCATATATCGACCGGTGTCTTATCGGTGTGGCCGGTCTTAAAGATATAGACCATGGTGAGGCAAGTGGGACCGCAAGCGTTTTCGCGAATAGTGCCACCGGCATAGGGCAGCTCCGACCATGCGGGGTCAATTTGGTAGATGTGGGGCATGGTGCCGGCCTGCCATTGCGAGCGTGGGGTCGAGAACGCAAAGGAGTAACCGGGCGCGACGGGAGCTTTAAGCAGCTTGTCCTCGGCAGTGGGCTCAAGACCGGCTGATCCGTGGGAGATACAGGATCCCAAAAACACAAAGACGAGGCAGGCGGCGATGGAGCAAAGCGCAAGGCGTAGGCGGCGGGCCGGAAGCGCGTGGCTTGTGGTGTGCGACGCGGGGTGAGGGGCGGAATTGCCGCGATCGCGTTGAGGTCGCGAAAAGGAACGCTTGACGTAGTAGTCGGTCTTATGTCGATCGTAGCGGCGTGGCTGCGATGTGTCGGTCTGGCGTTGGCGTGTGCTCGTACTCACGCGGTCTGACTGCTGCACGGTACGGCTTTGTTGCCGCGAAGAAGCCCCGAGCTGCTCTTGGGGGCGCTGCGGGTTGTCGTTGTCGGAGGTGCTTCTGGGCGTTGGCATGGTGCGGCCGGCAAGGCGCACGCTTTGTGGCCGTTGGTCGCCGTCATTGTATCCGTATGCCATTCGAATCACCTTGCCTCATGTGTAACTTGTCTATCCTACATCAAACCGGTTGATTTCCGATCTCAGCCGAACACATTGAGCAAATAGGCCATTCCCGCAGTTAGCTGAACGCCCCCGCGGCC
>CABQZS010000144.1 GCA_902468695.1 uncultured Collinsella sp. | reverse complement strand
CGGCGCTCATCAATAACTACTACGGCTACTTTTATCCGAGTGCCCGCGATGCGTGGGTCTACAGCACGGCGCGCAGTGCCGAGATTATGGCACGCCCCGATAATCTCAAGTACTTCGACTTCCATCCGGTCGATAGCAAGGTCGTGCGCTGGTGCGACCACCTGATCAACCTGTATCGCGTGGCAGTACAACGCGTCCCGTTTATCTCGCTCGCCATGAGCTCGGCCACCTATGTGTGGATCATGATTGCCGTGGTGGTCTATCTGCTACGTCGTCATTCGTGGCGCGGGCTGGCCATTTGGGTGCCGCTGCTGGGCGTGCTCGCCGTGTGCCTGATCGGTCCCTGCAACGGCTCGACCTACATGCGCTACCTGTATCCGGTCATCGCCTGCATGCCCTTTGCCATCGGCGCCACCATCACCCGCAGCGACCTCCTCTGGTCCTAATTTGGTGCAAAGGGGGCAGGTTACTTTGTACCAAGGGGCTGTATCATCACGACGCCTTCATTTTGGGGTTTATCTCGCAGGCCAGTAGGTATATCATAACGACGTTTGTTTATATTGCCCGAGCATCTGCGCTGGGCTTTAGGTCGAAACCGATAGGAGACACGTATGTCCGGACACTCTAAGTGGGCCACAACCAAGCATCGTAAGGGCGCGCAGGACGCCAAGCGTTCCGCCCTCTTCTCCAAGCTGAGCCGCAACATCACCGTTGCTGCCCGTCTCGGCGGCGACCCGCTGCCCGAGAACAACGCCAGCCTCGCCGCTGCCGTTGCTAAGGCCAAGGCTCAGTCTATGCCTAAGGACAAGATCAAGTCCGCTATCGACAAGGCTTTTGGTTCGGGTGCCGATGCCGCCGTCTACGAGAACATCGTGTACGAGGGCTACGGTCCCGCCGGTGTCGCCGTCTACGTTGACTGCCTGACCGACAACCGCAACCGCACCGCCGCTGATGTCCGTTCCGCCTTCTCCCACGCTGGTGGTAACCTGGGCACCTCGGGCTCCGTCGCCTTCCAGTTTGAGCGCAAGGGCCAGATCGTCGTCGCCAAGGAGATCCTGGACGAGAACGCCAAGAAGGAGACCATGATCGCCAACGGTCCTGCCGGTGACGAGGATGAGTTCATGATGGCCATCGCCGAGGCCGGTGGCGAGGACTACGAGGACGCCGGCGAGGAGTGGATCGTCTGGACCGCTGCCAACGACGTTATGGCTGTCTCCAAGGCGCTCGAGGAGCAGGGCGTCCAGGTCAAGGGCTCCGAGACCACCATGGTCCCGACCACCCCGACCGAGGTCTCCGGTACCGACGCCAAGAAGGTCCAGCGCCTCATCGACCGTCTTGAGGAGCTCGACGACGTCCAGGATGTCTACAGCACCATGGACATGACCGACGAGGTCATCGCTGCCCTCGAGGAGGAGTAGCGCCCACACGGGTTAAGCCGTGCATATCTGGGCATAATGAAGCGAGCATGCAAGCCTCGTGGAATAGATGAGCCGGATCCGCGTGCGTAGAGCACCGGACCCGGCTCTTTTATAATGATGCGAACCGTTTTGCATTTCGAGAGCCGAGATTTGAAGGGAGCGCCGCGTGCGCGTACTCAAACGAGCCCTAGCGATCGTGTATCTTGCCGCCGCCATCGTGACGCTGGGTACGCTTGTCTGCCAGTTTTGGGGGCCGTATACGTATCGCTTTATGCTGCTGATGCGCGACCCCATGCCGCGCATTGTCGTGACGGCATGCGGCGGAGTTGTGGCGATTGGCGTGCTGGTAAGCTTCTTCCGCCTGATGTTTGCTCGTCGCGAGCCGTCCTGCGTACATCCGGCGGGGGAGCGCAATATCGAGGTCACCCTTGCGGCGCTTTCTTCGTGTGCTAGGGCTGCTGCCGAGCGCGACGACCGCGTGATGGTCGAGCATGTCGAGGCCCGCGTCCAAGGCCCCGACGATTCGCACATCCGATTTAAGGTCGAGGCTATCGCGCTTGACGATAAGGACGTGGCATCTCTGGCTACCGCGATGCAGCAACGAATCGAGGAGGCCTGCGACACCATGCTCGGTACGCCGGGCACGACTGCGCGCGTCCGTTTTTTGCCGTCCAAGACTACCGTCCAGACCGTGGAGGTTTCCGGTGAGTGATACCAATCAAGATAAGACCGCTCGTACGCCGCGCCTGACGATTGACCAGAGCGCCACGCTGGCGAGCGAACCTGTTGATTCCAAAGCAGAGGCAACCGAGTTACAAGACGCGGCAGCCGCGGATTTTGACGAGGCTATGGGTCTCATCAAGGGTACGGGCGCTGCCATCTGGAGCTATGCTGTGCGTCATCCCAACACCACGCTCGGTGCCGTCGCTGGTTTTGTGCTCGCCGTGCTGGTGCTCACGCTCGGCCTGTGGGATACGCTCGTCATCGCTTTCTTTGTGCTGATCGGCGCCGTGATTGGCCAGATCCGCGACGGCGAGAACGGGATCGTCAACTTCTTCGGCCGTCTGTTTAGCGGTCGCTAGCATGTATTCGACCGCCGCGTGTGCGGTGGGCATAAGGAGGAACCATGGCTTTTAACACGAAGGTCGATGTGGCCGATACCGAGCTCGAGGCG
Source organism: uncultured Collinsella sp. (assembly GCA_902468695.1). Taxonomy (GTDB): domain Bacteria; phylum Actinomycetota; class Coriobacteriia; order Coriobacteriales; family Coriobacteriaceae; genus Collinsella. The sequence continues at coordinate 9,323 of CABQZS010000144.1, read as the reverse complement.
GACGAGACCGTCGCTGCCGAGGCCGAGGACGTAACGCTCGAGGACGAGGCGCTCGTCGAGGCCGAACCCGCCGACGATGCGGACGAGGATGATGAGGAAGCGGACGAGTCCGAGGATTCGCTGACCTATTCCAACGGTGTGATCGAGAAGATCGTCGCCATGGCCACCCGCGAGGTACCGCACGTCCTGGGCATGAAGGGCAACCTCATGCACTTTGTGCAGGAGCAGTTCGGTGCCGAGAATCTGACCAAGGGCGTGACGGTCGAGGTCACCGATGACAACCGTGTGGTCGTCAACATTTCCGTCATTATCGAGTACGGCGCCTACGCGCCCGCGATTTTCGACGACGTTAAGGCGCGCGTGACCGAGCGTCTGGCTGCGATGACCGGCCTTGAGGTGGCAGGCGTCAACCTGCGCATCGAGGATGTCATCACCCCCGAGGAGTACGAGCACCGCACCAACCAGCACGAGTAACCTACCAAAAAGGAATGTTTATTTTGGCAGGTTTTATCTGCGAAAACGTCAAACGGCCGGTCGCACGGATGTATGTGCGGCCGGCCGTTATTTGTATGCCCCCGATGTAGGCATACCGCTCGTCTAACTAGGGGTTGCAATCGTCGCGTTCCGCGTTACCCTAATGGGCGCATTGTTTCCAAATTGTTAACGAGGGGTTGCCGTAATGGCTGACGAGCACGAAACAGAAAGCCAGGCATGGGCGATTGAGGCCGCCGCGGCAGAGGCGGCATCGCGTGCTGCCGAGGAGGTGCATCGTCCTCCCGTGGTGCCGATGGAGCGCGTGGTTGATCGCACCGATATCGAGCGCGGCGAGCGTGTCGGTCAAAAGCGCAGCCAGGAGCCGGGCTTCCCGCGCTTTTTTGCCGAGCTCAATCTGGGCCTGATTCTTACGGCCTTCGCCATCGTTGCGTTTAAAACCCCTAATCACTTTGCTTTTGGCGGCACCTCGGGCGTGTCGGTCATTCTGTCCACGCTGTTCCCGACCCTGCCCGTCGGCGTTTTTATGTGGATTATCAACGCGGTTCTCGTCGTCTTGGGCTTTATCTTTTTGGAGCGCAAGGCAATCCTGTGGAGCGTCTTCGCCTCGTTTGCGCTTTCGGCCTATGTTTCGCTGTTTGAGCTTTTTATTCCGACCGATGTCTCTCTGACGGGTGATATGTGGCTCGACCTGTGCTTTGCCGTCATCTTGCCGGCGCTCGGCAGCGCTATTGTCTTTGATATTGGCGCCTCGACGGGCGGCACGGACATTCTTGCCATGATCCTCAAGCGCCGCACGACGCTCGAGATTGGCCGCGCGCTGCTGTTGGTTGATATCGGCATCGTGGCCATCGCGGCCTTTTTGTATGGCCCGCGTGTCGGTCTGTATTGTGTGCTCGGCCTGTTTGCCAAGACGCTTGTGGTCGACAAAGCCATTGAGAGCATTCACCTGCGCAAAGTCTGCACGGTCATTTGCTCCGAGCCCCTTAAGGTCGAGGAGTTTATCGTCAAGCATCTCAACCGTACGGCGACCATCAGTCGCGGCTACGGTGCCTTCTCGGGCAAGTGCGTGACGGTGATCATGAGCGTGCTGAGCCGTCGCGAGGCCGTGCAGCTGCGCCGTTATGCGCGCGAGGTCGATCCGGGTGCCTTTATCACGATCGTCGACAGCTCCGAGATTGTCGGCAAGGGCTTCCGCGGAACGAACTAGCACAGACGTATTCAACGAACCGCCTGCTGGCGCCGTGTATCTTGCAAATCGGTCATCTTTGAGTATTTGACCCCACATTGGGCAATAATGATGCTAAAGACATCGTTTGCGATCCAAGTGATTTGTTCAAGATACGAAGGGATGATTCTATGTTCTGCTCGCAGTGTGGCGCCCCCATGGGCGATAATGACAAGTTCTGCGGCGTGTGTGGTGCTCCTAATGCCGGTGCCGCTGGCCCCGCTCCCCAGGGACAGCCTCAGCCCCAGCAGTTTGTTCCGCAGCCGCCCGTGGCGAATGCGCCAAAGGGCTGTGTGGCTCAGGCGTTCCAAGATATGACCAAGACTCCGGGCGTGCTTCAGCGTGTATGCCAAATCGCGTTTTTGCCGGCGCTGATTTGCGTTGTGTCGGTGCTCGTGTTGTTTATTCCCGTTATTGGCGGCATTGCGGCTGCCATCGGCTTTTTGGCAGCTTGCATTGCGAGCGTGTGTGGTTCCGGCTTTGGTATCGAGTGGGGTCGCGATCTGTCGCTCAAGGTTGATGACGGCATGGATCGTCCGCTGATGCGTTCCACGTCGTTTGGTCTCGGAGTCTTTTCGAGCGTTATTTCGGTCGTACTCGAGGTTATCGCTGCCATTCCCGTTATCGGTGTAGTGCTTTCGCTGGTGGAGGGCGTGGTAATTGGCGCTGCGGGATCGTATTCTTATTACGGCTCTTATGCGCTCGAGGCTGCGCTGTTTGGCTCGCTTGGCCTGCTTGTCCTGGCGCTAATTGCCTCGGCGATTCTGGGTGTCTTCTTTAAGATGTTCGCCGACATCGCCGTGATGCACTTTGCGGTGACCGGGCGTGTCGAGAGCGCGTTTTCGCTCGATAAGGTCTGGGCGGCGTTTAAGCACAACAAGACCAAGCTGTTCTGTGCTTCGTTCCTTCCCGAGTTTTTGACGGGCCTGGTCGCCAACGTTGTCACATGGATCTTGACGGTCGTCTTTGGCGCCATTGCCTCTGTCGGTATGTATAGCTACTACTATCGTCCTACGGGTATTGAGGCAATTGTTACCGGCGGCGGCGTCACGCTCGCGCTGTTCTTGGTGCTGGTCGCTTTCGTCACCGTATTTCTTACGGTCTTTGGCAAGATGCTCAAGCACCGTGCCGTTGGCTATTGGGCCGCACGCTATGCAAGCGAGTGGGCCGATGAGGATAAGGACGACGTCCTGACTTTTGTGTTGCCCTTCGAGAAGAAGTCCACCCCTTCGGGTTACGGTGCTCCGGATGCTTCGCCGGCACCTGCACCCGCTCCCGCGACCGAGCCTGAGCCGGCGCCCGAGCCTGAGACGGCATCTGAGCCCGAGCCTGCGCCTGCGCCCGAGCCTGAGCCTGAGCCTGAGCCTGAGCCGGCACCTGCACCTGAGTCGGCGTCCGAGCCAAGCTCCGACGAGGACCCTCAGGACGAGTAGCCATGCCGCCTGCCATTTGGGACGGGGTAGAAATGGTAGAAATAGCGCTTGATAAATGAGCGGGGGCGGACGTGTCGAAACGTCCGCCCCCGCTTTGACATCGCGATGTGGCTATGACTGCGAGATGCCAGCGAATCGACTACTCGTCGTGCTTCTCCTCGCGGCGTGCAGCAGCGCGTGCGTCGTGGATGCCCTTGATCGCGGCATGGCGAGCCGTTCGGGCATCATGGATGGCGTCGCGAGCCTCGGCGGTCGTCGCCTTGGCAGAGCGCAACTTGGCGGCCAGATCGGGGTTGGTTTCGGCGACCGCGGTAATCGCGGGGCCGTCGAGCTCCTCTTGCGTGGGCTCGGCCAAAAAGTCGATAGCATACTGGGCGGCCACCATGGAGCCCTTTGCCAGCACGGTCTCGTCGATCTTGTAGAAGCAGGAATGTTGGGCGTACGTGGCGCCAATCTTGGGGTTGCGCGTGCCTACAAAGGCGAGCACGCCCGGTACGCGACGCAGGTACTCCGAAAAATCCTCGCCCGAAAGCGTGCCGCGATAATGGCCTTGGCCGGTGGGGCCCAGGCACTTCATTACAGCCTGACGGCAGCGCTCGCTCGAGGCGGCGTCGTTTTCGACCTTGTAGTTGGCGATGGTGTAGTCGGTGAGCTCTGCCTCGGCGCCCAGAGCTGCCGCGGTATGCTCCACGATGCGGCGCATGAGCTCCGGCATTTCCTCGTGGGTCGAATCGCCGTAGGTGCGCACTGTGCCGGCGAGGTAGGCCGTGCCGGCGATAACGTTGCGCGCGGTGCCGCCGTGCAGCTCGCCGACGGTGATGACGGCCGGCTCGTAGGGGCTGATTTCGCGCGAGACGATGGTCTGCAGGGCGTTGACAATCTCGGCGGCAACCATGACGGCGTCGTGACCTCGCTGGGGCATGGCGCCATGGCACGAGGTGCCGCGGACGTCGATGCGGAACCAGTCGGTATTGGCCATGCGTGGACCGGGCTCGCAGCTCACGGTGCCGGCGTCGACCTCACTCCAGATGTGCGCGGCGTAGGCGCCATCGACGCCGTCGAGCACGCCCGTGCCGATCATGAGCTTAGCACCCTGGCCGTTTTCCTCGCTGGGCTGGAAGACGATGCGGACCTCGCCGTGGATGTCGTCGGTCATATGGCGCAGGATTTGCAGCGTGCCGAGCATCATGGCGATGTGGCAGTCGTGGCCGCAAGCGTGCATGCAGCCCTCGTTGACGCTGGCGAACTCCTCGCCGGTCTGCTCGGTGACGGGCAGGGCGTCGATATCCGCACGCAGCAGGATGCGGCGGCGTGGCGTGCCGTCCTCGCGATAGGCGTCGGGCGCGGTGCCGCGAAGGGTCGCCACAAGGCCCGTCTTGAGCGGACGCTCGTAGGGGATATTCATGGCGTCGAGCTGGTTGGCGATGTCGGAGGTCGTGCGCTCCTCGGCGAGGCTCAGCTCCGGGTGCTTATGGAAGTGCCGGCGCTGCTTGATGATATAGGGCTCAAACTCGGTAGCGATATCTTTGATGGCTGCGGTGACGTCGTCAGCCGCGCGAGCCTCGGTCGCCGCCATAATCTGCTGTGCCTTGGTCTTCGTCATGGTCGATTTGCTCCTTGCTGGGTTGATCGCAAAATCGTACAGGCTCTCTCCAGTATGCCACCTGCCGCTAGGGCTGGTAAAGTTGCCGTTTGCCGCTTGGGGTTTTGTTGCAAGGGCGGGGGAGTACACTCGGGGGTGTTGAATTTCCTGCCAGAGATGGGGATGCCCATGCAACATATCGATCGGATTATCCGCTCCAAGAACGTCTTTACCGCGCAAGACGGCATCGATACCGCCCGCGAGCTGGCGATTGCCATTGCAGGCGACCGCATCGTCGCAGTCGGTGCGCCCGATGACGTGATCGCCGCCGCGCCTGCCGCCACGTCGGTTATCGACTACGGCGAACAGTTTGTCTGCCCCGGTTTCCATGACGCTCATCTGCACTTCTTCCATACCTCGGTCGGTTCCTCGCCGTACATGCTCATGGATATGGGCACGTCCGAGGCAGCGCTGGTGCAACGTGCGCTCGAGTTTTCCCGGGACCTGCCCGACGACGCTTGGGTTGTGACGCAGGGCTGGCGTGATTACCGTTGGGACCCGCCCGAGCATCCTACCAAGGCGTCGCTCGATGCGGCGTTCCCCGATCGTCCCTGCGTTATGTATTCGGGCGACGGGCACACGCTTTGGCTCAACAGCCGTGCACTCGAGGCGCTCGGCGTCACACGCGACAGCGAGCCGCCAGCGGGCGGCGGTTACGACAAGGATGCAAACGGCGAGCTCACGGGCATTGCTCACGAGGCGGCTGCCATGCAGCTGCTACCGCGCTGCCTCGAGTGGCTGGGGGAGGATCGCATTGCAAGCGCTTACTCCGATCAAATGAGGCGTATGGCCGAGCAGGGCATCACCTCGATCTGCGATATGTCGCTCATGCCCATGCCGGGCTGCGACTTTATCCGTGACGATGTTTACGACAAACTGCAGGCAGCCGGCAGGCTGGGCATCCGCGCCCATTTGTTTCCCACGCTGCTGGATGACCAATCGCGCTTGGAAGAGCTACAGACCCGCTACGCGAACAACGCGCTGCTCTCGGCGCCAGGCTTTAAGCAGTTCTTCGACGGCGTGTCGAGCGAACACACGGCCTATCTCACCGAGCCCTATACCAACCCGCGCTTCCCGGGCGATCAAGGTCGCCTGACGGTTCCTGCCGAGCGTATGCGCAAGCTGGTCCTGGCGGCCGCGGAGCGCGGCCACACTGTGCGTATCCACGTCATCGGCGACGGTGCCATCCATGCCGCGCTCGATATCTTTGAGGAGGCCGCCGAACTGTACGGCCTGCCCCAGCGCGGTCATAACACGCTCGAGCATCTGGAGAACCTTCTGCCCGAGGACATCGACCGCCTGCGCAAGCTCGACGTGGTTGCCTCGAGCCAGCCCTGCCATATCACGCTCGACCCGGGTGGTCCGGAGCGCGACCTGGGCTTGGAGCGCAGCCGCATCATGTGGCCGTTCGCAACCTATAAGCAGCGCGGCATTCGACAAGCCTTCGGTACCGATAGCCCCATCACAGCTGTTACAAGCATGAACGTGCTCTACACGGCTATCACGCGCCAGGACCCCAAAAGCCACTGGCCCGAGGGCGGCTGGTTGCCGAGCGAGCGTATCGACGCGGCAACGGCCCTGCGCAACTACACCCTGGGCAGCGCCTATGCGGCAGGCGACGAGCAAAACCTCGGCAGCCTGGAACCCGGCAAATACGCCGACCTGGTAGTCCTGGATCAAAACCCACTCACCATCGACCCCCAAGAACTGCAAGCCACCAAGGTTCAGGCCACCTACCTGGCAGGTAACGTAATCTACGAGCGCTAGCCTCATACCCCACTCATAGGGGGCACGTTTCAGCAACGTGCCCCTTTCTTGTTCGCAACATCTGCATCGCCATTTTGCTGCACTGACTTTTCTGAATGCCGGGCTCGAATTAGTTAACCTGCCTCCCGTGTGGCTCCGGAGGGGCGGGGCATAAGGTTTATCGCGAGTTCCGCACGAGCCGAAGGCCACTTAATGTGGCCTTCGTGCGAGCAGGACTGCCCGAGCAGGAAACCTTACGCCCCGCCCCTCCGGAGCCACACGGGAGGCATCGCTAAGTTATCCCCCAGCATTCAGAAAATCTAAGTGCCAAAAAATAAGATTTTTTGACTCCGTGTTGTATAACCCGCCATTCGTGGGTACCATTCAACGCGTACGCAAACAAAAAGGGTTAATTCGCGTGGTATAACCGCGCGGCCCAAAAAGGAGGAGACAAGCATGTCGTCTTTGAAGCCGCTTGCAGATCGTGTTCTGGTCAAGCCCGACGAGGCCGAGCAGAAGACCGCTTCTGGTCTGTATATCGCCAGCAACGCTCAGGAGAAGCCGCAGCGCGGCACCATCGTTGCCGTGGGCGCCGGCAAGGTCAACGACAAGGGTGAGCGCATCCCCATGGACGTCAAGGTTGGCGACGTTGTCATCTACGGTAAGTTCGGTGGCAACGAGGTCAAGGTCGACGGCGAGAAGTATCTGCTGATGCGCGCCGACGACATCTACGCCGTCGTCGAGGCCTAGTCTCGTCAGAATCTCTGATTCGTCTTTGAACGCGTCCGCCGTATAAGACTCGGAAACGGCGACGCGAGTCACATTTCTTTTGGAGGATTACCTACCATGGCAAAGAACATTACGTTCAACACCGATGCCCGCGCTAAGCTTGCCAAGGGCGTCAACACTCTGGCCGACGCCGTTACCGTCACCATGGGCCCCAAGGGCCGCTACGTTGCGCTGCAGCGCACGTTCGGTGCTCCGACCATCACCAACGACGGCGTTTCCGTCGCCAAGGAGATCGAGCTCGAGGATAACATCGAGAACATGGGTGCTCAGCTGGTGAAGGAGGTCGCTACCAAGACCAACGACACCGTGGGTGACGGCACCACCACCGCAACCCTGCTCGCTCAGGCCATCGTCAACGACGGTCTGCGCAACGTCGCCGCTGGCGCTAACCCGCTGGCCATCCGTCGCGGCATCGACAAGGCCGTCAACGCCGCCGTCGCCGAGATGAAGAAGCAGGCCAAGCCGGTCGAGACCAAGGAGCAGATCGCTTCCGTCGGTACCATCTCCGCCGGTGACCCCGAGGTCGGCGAGAAGATCGCCGAGGCCATGGAGGTCGTGGGCAAGGACGGCGTCATCACCGTCGAGGATTCCCAGACGTTCGACATCACCATCGACACCGTCGAGGGCATGCAGTTCGACAAGGGCTATGTCTCCGCTTACTTCGTCACGGACAACGACCGCATGGAGGCCGTGATGAAGGATCCGTACATCCTCATCACCGACCAGAAGATCTCCAGCGTTCAGGACATCATGCCCGTTCTCGAGGCTGTCCAGCGCGCTGGCCGTGGCCTGCTCATCATCGCTGAGGACATTGACGGCGAGGCTCTGCCGACCCTGGTCCTCAACAAGATCCGTGGTGCCCTCAACGTCTGCGCCGTCAAGGCCCCGGGCTACGGCGATCGCCGCAAGCGCATTCTCGAGGACATCGCCGTCCTCACCGGTGGCCAGGCTGCCCTGGACGAGCTGGGCGTGAAGGTCGCTGACATCACCGCCGATATGCTCGGTACCGCTAAGTCCGTCACCATCTCCAAGGACAACACCGTCGTCGTCGGCGGCGCTGGCTCCAAGGAGGCCATCGACGCTCGTATCGCTCAGATCAAGGGTGAGATGGAGAACACCACCTCTGACTTCGACCGTGAGAAGCTCCAGGAGCGCCTGGCCAAGCTCTCCGGTGGCGTTGCCGTCATCAAGGTCGGCGCTGCTACCGAGTCCGAGCTCAAGGAGATCAAGCATCGCGTCGAGGACGCCCTGCAGGCTACCCGCGCTGCTGTCGAGGAGGGCATCGTCGCCGGTGGCGGCGTCGCCTTCATGGACGCTGCTCCTGCGCTCGACGCCGTTGAGCTTGACGACCCCGAGGAGAAGATCGGTGTCGACATCGTCAAGAAGGCTCTGACCGCTCCGGTCGCTACCATCGCCAAGAACGCTGGCTTTGAGGGCGCTGTCGTGGTCGACAAGGTTGCCGAGCTGCCTGCCGGCCAGGGTCTCAACTCTGCCAACGGCGAGTGGGGCGACATGATTGAGATGGGCGTCCTCGACCCCGTCAAGGTCAGCCGCGTCACCCTGCAGAACGCTGCTTCTGTCGCCAGCCTGATTCTCATCACCGAGGCCACTGTCTCCGATGTGCCCAAGAACACTCAGCTTGAGGATGCTATCGCTGCTGCCACCGCTGGTCAGCAGGGCGGCGGTATGTACTAAGGCCGACAAGGTCTAGAACTTCCCACCGGGAATCCGGGGCGGGACGGGGGCTTCTCTCCGGAACGTCCTCGGACATGCAAAGAGGCTCCGCATCGCGCTTCGCGCTGCGGAGCCTCTTTGCGTCCTGACGCTCCTATTTGGCAAGGTGTTTTTTAGAATCCTTTTTGCGCTCGGCCTCGAAGGCCTGCCTGTCCCAATCGAGCGGGAGCCCCGCCTCGACCCACGCCTCGTAGGCCCTCCTTATGGGCTTGAGCTCCCTTTGGCCCCTCTCCAGCATCGAGATGTACTTCTCGCTGGT
>CABQZS010000143.1 GCA_902468695.1 uncultured Collinsella sp. | reverse complement strand
CGGCGGTGGCTCCTGTCGCCATGCCTGCCACCGCACCGGAACCCGCCGCGCAGGCGCCTGCCGCCACACCGGAGCCTAAGGGCACCGAGGTGACCGCTCCCATGGTCGGCGTTTTCTATGCTGCCCCGGCGCCGGGCGACGAACCGTTTGTGCGCGTGGGCTCCAAGGTCAAGGCCGGCGAGACCCTCTGCATCATCGAGGCCATGAAGGTTCTCAACGAGGTGACGGCCGAGGCAGACGGCGAGGTGCTCGAGATCTGCGTGGCCGACGGCGACCTCGTGGAGTTTGGCAGCTGCCTCATGAGGATCGGATAGGTGATATCCATGAACAAAGAAGAGCTTAAAGAACTGTTACCGCATCGCGAGCCGATGCTTTTGCTCGACGAAGCCGAGCTGGTGGGCGACGAGGCCCACGGCAAGATAACGATTACGGGCGACGAGTACTTTTTACAGGGGCATTTTCCGGGAAACCCGGTCGTCCCCGGCGTGATCCAGTGCGAGATGCTCGCCCAGAACTGCTGCGTGCTGCTGATGGGCGATGAGGAGGCGCGCGGCGCGACGCCGTTCTACACGAGTCTGGACAAGGTGCGCTTTAAGCGTCCGGTGCGCCCGGGCGACACGGTGGATCTGGTGTGCACCATCACGCGTGCGCGCGGGCCGTTCCGCTTTGCGACGGGTACTGCGAGCGTCAACGGTGAGGTTTGCTGCCGCGCCGATATGTCTTTTGCACTCATGCACGAAAGTTAAGGAAGGCTTCATGTTCGACAAAGTGCTCATCGCCAACCGCGGCGAAGTCGCGGTCCGTGTTATCCGCGCGTGCCGCGATATGGGCATCAAGACCGTCGCCGTTTATTCCACGGCCGATGCGGACGCGCTGCACGTGCAGCTTGCCGACGAGGCGTATTGCATCGGCGGCCCGCGTCTTGCCGAGAGCTACCTCAACGACGATGCCGTGCTCACCTGTGCCGTAAAGTCGGGCGCAAAGGCGATCCATCCTGGGTACGGCTTCTTTTCCGAGAAGGCGAGCTTTGTACGCGACTGCGACAAGTATGGCCTGGCTTTTGTCGGTCCTTCGGCCGAGGTGATCGACAGCATGGGCGACAAGGACGCCGCACGCCGAACGGCTGCCGCGGCGGGCGTGCCCATCGTGCCGGGCTGCGATTTGCTCAAAAGTCCCGAGGAGGCGACGGCCGAGGCCGAGCGCATTGGCTGTCCCGTGCTCATTAAGGCGCGCGCGGGCGGTGGCGGTCGCGGCATTCGCAAGGTCGAGCGCGTGGAAGATGCGGCAAAGGCGTTCATCGAGGCGCGTGCCGAGGGCGAGGCCGTTTTTGGCGACGGCGAGTGCTACATGGAGAAGTTCGTCGCGCCGGCGCACCACGTTGAGGTGCAGATTATGGCCGACAAGCAGGGCCATGTATTTTCGCTCGGCGAGCGCGAGTGCTCGGTGCAGCGCCGCAACCAAAAGCTGATCGAGGAGAGCCCGGCGCCGTGCCTCGACGGACACGACGACATTCGTGCTCGCATGCACAAGGCGGCGCGTGACCTGGCTCGTGCCGTCGGCTACGAAGGAGCCGGTACCATCGAGTTCCTGTATTCGGACGATGGCAATTTCTACTTTATGGAAATGAACACGCGCTTGCAGGTGGAGCATCCGGTTACGGAGTTTGTGACCGATACCGACTTGGTCAAGTGGCAGCTGCGCGTGGCAGCCGGCCAGCCTCTGCCCTTTGAGCAGGAGGACATGCCGGTCCGCAACCACGCCATGGAGTGCCGCATCAATGCCGAAACGCCGGACTTTCTGCCGTCATGCGGAACGGTCACCGCGTTGCGTGTACCGGGTGGTCCGCGCGTGCGCTGGGATTCGGCCATGTTCACCGGTGCGACAGTTCCGCCGTACTACGACTCCATGCTCGGCAAGCTCATCGTGTGTGCGCCCACGCGTGACGGCGCCATTCGCAAGATGCGCTCGGCCCTGGGCGAGCTCGTGATTGAGGGCGTGAGCGAAAACAGCGAGCTTCAGCTCGACGTGCTGGCAAACGACGAGTTCTTGTCGGGCATGTATCACACCGATCTGATGGGGCATCTCTATGCTGATGAATAGAAAAGCGAAGACGGTCAATGTCCTTGAGGGGCCGATAACCGAGTCGTGCGCCGAGTTTCCCGCGCGCCACGTGTTTATCAAGTGCCCGGAGTGCCGCCGTGTGATCGATGAGGCACGCCTACACGACAACCTCGAGGTCTGCCCTCGTTGCGGCAAACACTTTCGCGTGAGCGGTCGCGCGCGCATGCGCATGACGGTCGACGAGGGCACGTTTGAGGAATGGGATGCCAATCTGGCGTCGGAGGACTTCCTCTCGTTTCCCGGCTATGCCGACAAGCTCAAGAGCGTGAGCGAGCGTTCGGGCGAGCGTGATGCCGTTGTGTGCGGCAGGGGCGAAATCTGCGGTTGCGATACGGCGCTCTTCTTTATGGATGCCAACTTTATGATGGGCTCGATGGGCTCCGTGGTTGGCGAGAAGATCTGTCGCGCATTTGAGCGTGCGACCGAGCTGGGATTGCCAGTTGTCGGCTTTACTGTTTCGGGCGGTGCGCGCATGCAAGAGGGCGTGACCTCGCTTATGCAGATGGCCAAGATTTCTGCGGCGGTTAGGCGCCACAGCGAGGCGGGCGGCCTGTACATCACGGTGCTCACCGACCCCACGACCGGAGGCGTAACCGCGAGCTTTGCCATGGAGGGCGACATTATCCTGGCCGAGCCCGATGCCCTGACGGCATTTGCCGGCCCGCGCGTGATCGAGCAGAACATGCACAAGCGCCTGCCCAAGGGATTCCAGCGCTCCGAGTTTTTGCTGGGGCACGGCTTTTGCGATGCCGTTGTTCCGCGCGGCGAGATTGCGCTCACGGTAGGCGAGCTGCTGGCGCTGCACGAAGGGCGCGCGCCCGGCCTGGGGGCTCCGCACGAGATTGTGCATGCAGGGCGCCGCGGCAAAAAGCTGGGACATCTGTTTAAGCGTACGGCCGCGCCAAAAACCGCGCTCGAGATTGTCAAGCAGACCCGCTCGGCAGATCGAGCCACGGCGGGTGAGATGATCTCGCTGGGCCTGGACGGATTTGTGGAGATGCACGGCGACCGTTACTTCGGCGATGACGCCGCTGTGGTGGCTGGCATTGGCTGGAAAGACGAACGTCCCGTAACGGTCATCGCCATCGAGCGCGGCACCACGACCAAAGAGCGTATGCGCCGCAACTTTGGCATGGCACATCCCGAGGGCTACCGCAAAGCGCGTCGCCTGATGCGCCAGGCCGAAAAGTTTGGTCGACCGGTTCTGTGCCTGGTCGATACTTCGGGCGCGTTTTGCGGCATCGGTGCCGAGGAGCGTGGCCAGGGCGAGGCGATTGCCCAGAATCTCATGGAGATGAGCGGCCTTAAGACACCGATTGTCTCGGTGGTGACGGGCGAAGGCGGCTCTGGTGGCGCGCTGGCGCTATCCGTGGCCGACCGCATCCTGATGCTCTCGAGCTCGGCCTATTCGGTCGTGAGCCCCGAGGCCTGTGCGTCGATCCTGTGGAAGGATACCGAGCGCGCGAATGAGGCCGCCGAGGCGCTTAAGCTCACGGCTCCCGACCTGTTGGCGCTCGGCATCATCGACGGCATTGTTGACGATAGGGGTCTGTCGCATGAGGAGATCGCCGGTGCCGTCATGTCCTCGGCATTTGATGCCTTCGATACGCTTGGGCAGCTCGACGACGCGACCCTCACAAACCTCCGCTACGAAAAGTACCGCGCAATCGGTCACTACCGCACGATGTGACAAAGGGACAGTCCGCATGTCACATTGGGAAAGGCGTTCCATGCCACAAGTTTCTAACACCTCGTTTACAACGACGGTTTCATCAAACGCCATGGCCGTGGTGGGCTATCTGTCCAAAAGCATGATGTCGGCGCTGCCGTTTATTGTCTGTGCGGCGCTGTTTCGTACCGTCGCCGTCATTATGGGCGAAGGCATGCTGGGCTTGTGGTCTGCCGATTCCGAAATCTATCGCCTGTTCTACAGTTGGCTCTATAACGCCGGTTACTACTTTTTGCCCATTTATCTTGGTTGGGCGGCCGCCCGCCAGCTCGGTTGCTCGGAGCAGCTGGGCATGATGCTGGGCGGCGTATTGATTGCGCCCGATCTGCTTAAGCTCGTCGATGCCGCATCGACGACGGGGGCATCGATGACTTCCGTGTATGGCCTGCTTCCCGCGCCGGTCAACGATTACACGACGACTGTTATTCCGGTTCTCATTTCGATGCCCGTGCTATGGCGAGTGGAGTGTTTCTTTCAGCGCGTTATCCCTCAGGCCGTGGCGTTTTCGTTCGTCCCGTTTGCGACCATGCTCGTCATGGTTCCGGTTTCGCTGTGTATTACGGCGCCGGCGGGCAGCTATTTGGGCATGCTGTTGGGCCAGCTTATGTTTATGCTTGGCAATTCCGGTGGCATCGTGTCGCTGCTCACACTCATGGGGCTTGCCGCGGGCTGGGAGTTCCTCAAGATCGCGGGCGTCAGCAACGTTGTCCTATCGCTTGCCTATGCGCAGTTTATGAGTGTGGGAACGGATTCTTGCATTCTCATTGCCGCGACAATGGCGACGTTCGCCGTTTGGGGCATGCCCTTTGGTGCGTCGCTCCGCGTTGCGGATAAGGACGAGAAGGCGCTCATGCTGGGCTATTCAATCTCGGGCTTGTTTGGCGGCGTAAGCGAGCCGGCGCTGTACGGTTGCGGCTTTAAATATGGCAGGTGCCTGACGTGCATGGCCATTGGCGGCGCCGTCGGAGGCCTTGTTGCAGCCGTGGGCCACGTTACGGCCTATACCATCGGTATGACGAATGTCCTCATGGTCATTGGCTTTGCCACGGGCGGCATCTCGAACCTGCTGTGGTGCTGCGCTGCCGGCGGTGTGGCATTTGCGGTGTCTGCCGCGCTGAGCTACTGCTTTGGCGTGGTGCCGGCGAAGGGGCAGGCGACGGAGGACGGAGCCGATTCGCCCGAAACAGTGGCGAGTGCTGCTGAAGTAAGCGCATAAACCTGTGCGACACAAGGACGATTCCTTTGTCATGTTCCAAGGCCGTGGCCCGTGTGGGTTGCGGCCTTTTTGTATCTGGAGGACAAAGTGGCTACACTACAATCCGTTTGAGCAATAGATATATAGGTAGTACCGTGGGGGCTGATGAAGATGGTCGAGTGGATCGTTCGTCGTGCGCAGGGCGACCGTGCGCGCGTGGGAACGTTGACGGGTGTGGTGTGTATTCTCGCCAATGTGGCGCTATGCGCTGCGAAGGGTGCAATTGGTGTGGTTTCGGGATCGGTTTCGATCGTGGCGGATGCCATGAACAACTTGTCCGATGCCAGCTCGAATATCGTGAGCGTGCTGGGCTTTAAGCTGGCGAGCAAGCCGGCCGACCCCGAGCATCCTTACGGCCACGGTCGCTACGAGTATCTCTCGGGTCTGGTCGTGGCGGCACTCGTGCTGCTGATTGGCGTTGAACTGGTGAAGTCCTCGGTTGAGCGCGTCATCCACCCCGAACCTGTCGAGTTCTCGTTTGCCCTGGTGGCGGTCCTGGTGCTTTCGATGGTCGTTAAGCTGTGGATGGCGGCACTCAACCAAAAGCTCGGCGACCGTATCGAGTCCGAGACACTGCATGCGACCGCGCAGGATTCCAAGAACGATGTTCTCGCCACAGGCGCCGTGCTGGCGTGCGCAATTATTTCGCAGGTGACGCACATCAATCTTGACGCTTGGGTCGGTCTTGCCGTTGGCGCCTATATTGGCTGGAGCGGCTTTGAGCTTATCCAAGATACGGTGAGCCCGCTTTTGGGTCAGGCACCCGACCCCAAGTTGGTCAAGCACATCCGAGACAAGATCATGAGCTACCCCGGTGTTTTGGGCGTTCATGACCTAATGGTTCACGATTACGGTCCGGGCAGGAAGTTTGCAAGCGCGCACGCCGAGATGGCGGCCGAGGCTAGCCCGCTGGAAAGTCACGACACGCTCGATAACATCGAGCAGTCTTTTAGGGACGAGGACGGCATGATCGTCACGCTCCATTACGATCCCATCGTGACCGACGATTCAAATGTGGCGAGCATGCGCTTGCGCATTCACGCCATGGCTCAGGAGATCGATAACCGCCTCTCGATTCATGACCTACGCTGTGTGCCGGGTCCTACGCACACTAACGTGATCTTTGACTGCGTGCGTCCCTCGGATCTGCAGATGAGTGCCGATGACTTAAAGCACGCGCTGGCACAACGGGTCGAATCGGAATATCCCAAGTCGATTGCCAAGATCACGATCGACGAAGACTACGTAGGACATACCCACGAGTAAGGCTGTGCCGGCAAAGCAGGTTATGCAGAAGGGGAGAGCATGAAGAAACTGTATCTACTCCGCCACGGGCAGACGGAGTTCAACGTCAAAAAGCTGGTCCAGGGCCGCTGCGATTCACCGCTCACCGACCTGGGCCGTCAACAGGCACAGGCAGCGGCCGCGTGGCTCAAAGCCCATGGCGTCGTCCCCGACAAAGTGGCCTCATCGCCTTTAGGCCGAGCCATGGCCACGGCAAGTCTCGTCGCATGCGAGCTCCTCGGTCCGGACGCCGCGGTTGAGCCCTGCGAAGGCATCATCGAGCGCTGCTATGGAACCTTCGAGGAAGGTCCCCACGACGCATTGCCTACCGACGTCTGGGATCCGGGCGAGGATTTGGTCCCCTTCGGAGGAGAAGGAAGCCGCGCGCTGCAAGAACGTATGGTAGGCACCCTCACCAATCTCATGGGCTCCGAGGGCATCGAAACCCTCCTAGCAGTAAGCCACGGCAGCGCCAGCCGCCAATTCATCAAGGCTGCAGCCCCAGAGGGCTTCGAGCTCCCAGCAAAACTCCCCAACTGCGCCATCATGATCTTCAATTTCGATGAGGCAAAGCCACAAGCAAAAGGTGAGCCAATGCAATGCCAGTTCACCCTCCAGCAAATAGTGGACCCCCAACAAAGTCATTAGCCTGAGCGAGCAAGGTTTAGCAGACATCAACGTGGCGTTCCCAGTGTGCGGCGGAGGGGGCGGGCCTGAGACATATTAAGGTTGTCGCGAGTTCCGCACGAACAGGAGAGCACTTAATGTGCTCTCCGTCTTGCGCAGGACTGTAGAGCAGGGACCTTAATATATTTCTCCGGCCCTCCGCCGTGCTCGGGAGACGACACGTTGATGTCTGCTTAACCCTGCTCGCTCAGCTAATTACTTTGTTGGGGGTCCACTATT
>CABQZS010000142.1 GCA_902468695.1 uncultured Collinsella sp. | reverse complement strand
TGGCTTGCGGCGTATCGAGGGAACCGGTCTGCTCAAAAGCGGGCTGGCTATCGCTCGCGGTTGTTTGCTCAACGGGTGCACCGCACGAGGTGCAGAACTTGGCATTATCTGCAAGAAGCTTGCCGCACGAGGCGCAATACCGAGACATTGCCACTCCTTTCGCCACATTTCAATGCAATACGACGATTATACCCAGCGTCCAAAATTCTCCATCATAAGTTGCGGTGAAATAGGGACTGTTTGGCGGTCTCAGAGCTTCAATCAGTCCCTATTTCACCGCAACTTTGGAAAGGCACCTTTAGCCATTGGGGACGCATCGAGCACTGGGGTATCATGGCTTAGTTGATATATCTGCATTTACGCGCCTTGTAGGAAGGGGCTGCGCCCATGGCTTTTGAGCCCGCTCAACATAGCTTTATCACGCTCGAGGGCGTCGATGGCGCCGGCAAGTCCACGCAGGCGCGCCTGCTTGCCCGCGCTCTTGAACTCGCTGGCTACCAGGTTGTGAGCCTGCGCGAGCCGGGCGGTACCGCCATCAGCGAAAAGATCCGTGCTCTGCTGCTCGACCCCGCCAACACGGCGATGGGCGACACCTGCGAGTTGCTGCTCTACGAGGCGGCACGCGCTCAGTTAGTGCACGAGGTCATCGCCCCCGCCCTTGCGGCCGGCAAGGTGGTCCTGTGCGACCGTTTCTACGATTCCACGACCTGCTATCAGGCGTTTGCCGATGGCCTCGACCGTCAGATGGTACGCGATGCCAACAACCTGGCTGTCGCCGGTACGCATCCGGCGCTCACGCTCGTCTACCACATCACGCCCGAGCAGGCGGCGCTACGCATGGCAGCCCGTGGCGCGGCAGATCGCATGGAGGCAAAAGGCATGGCCTTCCAAGAGCGTGTCTACCAGGGATTTTGCGCCATTGCCGCCGAGGAACCAAACCGCGTAAAACTCATCGACGCCACTGCGACCGTCGAGGAAGTCTTCGAGAAGACGGTCGAGCAGATTCGCGCATACGGTCTCGACATTCCGCAAGACGCCGTCACCGCCGCGCTTGCCCAGGAGGCCGAGTAACATGGCCCCCGCTCAGGCAAGCCTGCTGGCCAAGCTCGACACCCAAGAGCGCGTGCGCGACTTTTTGACCAATGCCGTCGCCAGCGGTCGCGCATCGCACGCCTACCTGTTTTTGGGCGCTCCCGGTGCCGGCAAGCTCGATGCCGCATGGGCGCTCGCCCAGGCCTTCCTGTGCGAGCAGGACGGCTGCGGA
>CABQZS010000141.1 GCA_902468695.1 uncultured Collinsella sp. | reverse complement strand
CGGGAATCAGCGCCTTCACTCTATCCTCGTTGCCATCCTGAATCGCCTGCTCGTAGTACCAGCATTTGAACTTCAACATGTCCAGCGCGCGGTTCGTCTTCGCGAAAGCTCGTCGGAGCGGGGATAGAGCTTTGTCTGCGGGATGCGAAATGCTGGCTAGCGGTTGAGACGCCTTGTTGCAGAAATGCCAACTGCCGCAACTACATCACCGGCAATACTCAGGGCGGCTGCCATCGCGCCGTTGTCGCTCGTCGCGGGTAGGGTGGTCCCGGCTGGTTTAACCGCCGCTACTGCTTTGGTGGAAACGGGATTTGCCGTGGGCTTTTTTGCCTTGGGCTGCGGTGTGGGCTCGGGCTTGGTTTCCGGTTCGGGTTTGGAACCGCTCGTATCGGTTGCAATCAAGTGCACGTCACTGTCGAAGACGTAACGGATGTAGTAATCGTGCTGCGTCTCGTGCATAATCCCCTGCCCGCTGTCGAAGTCACGGTCAACGTGTGTGCCAAGGTGGGTTGAGCTGTTGAGGTTCAGTCTGTAAGGGATTTGGTCGTCGGCGTAACTGCCCGTAAAGACTACGGTTGCTCTAACGTGATTGTCGATCATGGTCAGGGCAATAGAGACGCTGGCCTCTTTGGGGTTCTCGGTTTTTATAAGGCTTTCGGTATCGGTGTCGATCTTGAAGAGATGGACGGTGTCGTTAAGCCCGTAGATGAAGTCCTCGGGTTTGTCGGGAAAATCGTATACAAGAGCCTCGTTCTGGACCAACTCGAAAGCAGGGGGTAGCTCCAAATCGTAGTAATGATCGACGACGGTGGTTGCTGTGAGGCTGCCTTCCGCGTTGGCTTCGTCGCAGGTGATGGGTGCTGCGACATCGGGCTCGGGCATTTCGGTCGCCAGTGCTGCGCAGGGTAGCAAAAGCTGCCCTGCCATAAGAATGCTTACGCCGAAGGCGACGACTCTGGCGTCTGCATGAAGCTTGACGTTGCGGATAGACAGGCCAGTGCGTTTGTTATGGGTTTGCGGTGCAACATGCTGTCCATACATAAGGCGCTCCTTGTTCGTAGGCCGGTTTCCGTGGATCTATATTGCGCCTGCCCGATTCGGCCAGAATCATACACGCGAACGCTCACGCGAGCAGGAGAAAGCTCTAGTTAATTTTCCCACAGTCGACACTTTGCGGCCAACGATTTGCTGTTCAATTCTCGTAGAGAGAATCAAGACAGTTGAGGAGTTGTCAGGCAATGAGATTGTGTCTAGAGAGCACGAACAAGAGATGTGGTCTGCGGACGACTGAATAGCTCCATCTGTTTTGGTTACAACGAAATGTGTGCCGCGTGCCTGCGGCATGAAGGAGAGAGATTTCTATGAATATCGTTGTATTGAGTGGTAGCCCGCGCAAGGGTGCCAATACCGACACCATGGTCGAGGCGTTTGCCGAGACCGCGCGCGAGGCCGGCCATACGGTCGAGGTCGTCCGCGTTGCCGGCAAAAAGATCGCTGGTTGTCTGGGATGCCAGTACTGCTTTACCCATGAGGGCACCTGTGTGCAGAAGGACGACATGGCCGACGTGATCGAGTCGCTGAAAGACGCCGATATGGTTGTCTTCGCTTCGCCTATCTACTGGTTTGATATCACCGCGCAGGAGAAAGCCGCCATCGACCGCCTGTATGCCTTCGGTGCCACGGGATTCCCGTTCAGCAAGACGGCACTTTTGCTCGATAGCCACAGCGAGGGCGTCTATGACGCGGCGATCGCTATGTACAAGTCCACATGCGCATACTGCAAGTGGGAGGACCGGGGCATTGTCACCATCAGCGGTATGACCGAACGCGACAGCATGGCCTCCTCGCCCAAGTTGGAAGAGGTGCGAGAGCTCGCTCGCAAGCTCGCCTAAGGGCAAGAAGAACGCATGGCAATCGGTGTTGGTGGAAAATGCTTGCTATCCTTACTAAGAGGAATGCTGATTGCCATGCGTTGATGCTTCCGCGGACAATTCCGGCGTGCTAAAACGCCTTCTCGCTCAGGAATTCCCTGAACGCGGGGATGTCAAAGCCAACGAGACCACGCCCGCGCTCTCCGATGACGCCGTCCTCCAGGAGGCGGCGTTTGTATTGGCTTGCGTAGTTGCTGGCGACGCCCATGCGTTTGGCTATCTCCGAGACTTTGCTGGGGCCAGAATCGGGCAGCATCGCGAGCAAAAACTCAATGTCTTTATCGGAAAGCTCCCGATAGGTCGTTTCGAGAATTCGATCGCGCAGCTCCATGCGGGCAAGCAGAGAACCCTGCTGTACATCAGGTGCACTGATTTTGGGCGAGTTCTCCGAAACATCCCATGTGCGATATCCGACGAGCTGCATCATATAGGGAAATCCGTCGACGGCCTTCACGGCATCCTCGAGCGCTTCTGGCGTGATTGAGCGGCCTCCGGCCTCAACGGTTTTGCGGAATGCGTTTGCAATTTCAACGTCAGTGATTCGTCCCAACTGATGATATTGGGAACGCCTGAGGAACGAGACGGAATCGTTACGCAGCAACGCCGATACTTTGTAGGGCAGTCCCGCCATGAGTAGGGCAACTTTTTTACCTTCGCGTACAAAGTGCTGGTAAACAGAGGCAAATTGAAGCATTTCTTCGAGATCGACGGTGACTTCATCGATGGTGATGAGAAGTCCGATGTCATGTTTTTCGAGTTGCTTAAAGATGCCATTCATGCGCGTGCGCCAGTTGCCCTGAGCCTCTTGAGCATATGTCCAATCGATGCCCACTGGGCCAATTTGAACACCGTTTATGCGCGCGTGAGGCTGTGAGAGGTAGCTATCTGCGGCTTCTTTGGTTCGCTCGATAATATCTTCGAGCATGCCTGGCATGGCGGAGACATTTGCTGCGATCCAGTCGTGTTCAAGCGCCGTTTCTGAAAGGAGCGAGAGAAGCGCCGTCTTGCCCGTTCCCCTTGCGCCAGTAAAAATGGTCGACAGGTTGGGATCTCCCGGGCCGTTGATAAAGCCACGGTTGATGTCACGCAGGATATGCTCGCGACCCGCTAGAAAGGGAGGGACGCTTCCGAACGTCGGGGTAAAGGGGTTCTTGCTGTACTCCATGGTAGCTCCTTTGCAAGTTTTGCTAATTTTTGCAAGATTTGCTAACTTTTGCAAGTTTTGCTAACGACTGACCAAAGGGCATCGAAGCAGTGACGCTGACATTTTTTACGCAGAAAAATAAGCAGAAATCAATTTATCTGCGTTAAAAAATAGTTGAGAAGAAAAACGACGAGTCCCGGGCGCAATGCCGTTGCGTTCCGGGACTCGTCGCTTTGCGAAGTATCTAACGATCTCGTTGCCGTCGTCCTAGTCAAACAAACTCGGCATGTCGTTTTCCTTCATGAGGGCACCGGCTGAGGGGAGGCTCTGCGCTGTGAACTTCTCGGCCGAGACGCCGGCGCCAAGAATCTCCTCGGTCGTGCCGACGGTGGTGACCGAGCGGCCCTTCTTGGCCGTGAAAGCCTGGACGCCCTGCGTGTTGGTGGTTGTCTTGGTCTTGAGCAGCGACGTGTTGAAGTTCATCAGGCGGTAGTCACTCGAGACCAGTGCGATGTCGCGATCTTCCTTGAGCACCTGGGCATACAGCAGCTTGCTGCCACCGTAGATGGCGTTCTTGAGGCGCTTGCGGTTGGTTTTGGTGACGTATCCGGCAAGTGCGACACGCACCACGCGGCCGTTTTCAAAGACAAACAGCACGTCGGCCTTGTAGTCCTCGGGGTCGATGACCCAGATGACACTCT
>CABQZS010000140.1 GCA_902468695.1 uncultured Collinsella sp. | reverse complement strand
GACGTGGTTTCCACGTCCCCTTTTTTTGTCAAAAGTTCTCGATACACTGATTTTTGTCAGAAAGGAGCTTTCGTTGTTAGTACTTTCCGATCAGCAGGCTGACGAGATGTTGAGTCGTCTAACTTCCTATTGCAAAGAGTATTCCTTGAGCGTAACTGATGTTGAGCTTAGGAAATGTATTCATCATTTGGACTTGGTTCTGGAAACAAATAAGACAACCAATCTCACCCGTATTCTTAACGTAGAAGATGCTGCCATACTTCATATCCTCGACTCACTTGTTTTGCTCCCTTATATCAATAAGGCTCCTGAGGGAGCTTTACTCGATATGGGTACAGGTGCGGGCTTCCCTGGTATTCCGTTAACCATATCCACGCATCGTAAAGCTACTTATATTGACTCTGTTGGCAAGAAGGTTGATGCTGTCAATTCTTTTGTTCATGCTCTTGGACTGAAACATGCTCATGCGGTCCACGATCGTCTTGAAGAATATGCTCGAAGCCATAAGAAGCAGTTCTCCGTTGTAACCGCCCGCGCCCTGGCCCCTCTACCGATTCTTGTTGAGTATGCGGCTCCGTTCCTCAAGGATGGAGGGCTATTTGTTATCACCAAGGGCAATCCTTCGGATGAGGAGCTTACTTCCGGTATGTCAGCAGCTAAGATTTGCGGCTTCACTTTGCTTCTGAATGACGCAATTGATTTGCCTGAAGGCTTGGGTCACAGGGAGTTCATTGTCCTTAAGAAGAGTCATCCAGCATCCGTTTCATTGCCTCGTGCAAATGGCATGGCAAAGAAGAATCCGCTTGCCTAGATGTTTCACGTGAAACATAATGGATACTAACAACTCGCAGTGTTTCACGTGAAACATGGCGGTTGATATTGAATCGGAATGTTTCACGTGAAACATCCTCCGTTTGACAGCTTTAATACACACCAGGAGGGACCGTGGGATTTCGCGACGTTAAGCGTTCTAAGAGCGCAAAAAACACGCGTATCATTGCAATCATCAATCAAAAGGGCGGCGTCGGTAAGTCAACGACGGCCGTAAACCTTGCAGCAGCACTGGGTGAGCAGGGACGTAAGACACTGATTGTCGATTTTGATCCGCAGGGAAACAGCACCAGTGGATTCGGAATTGAAAAAGAAGACCTTGATCACTGCATCTATGATGCATTGTTGAACGATGTGCCGGCAGAATCGCTTGTTCTTGATACAAATTGCAAAAAGGTATTCGTAATTCCGGCTACAATTCAGCTTGCAGGCGCCGAAATTGAGCTTGTAAGCGCAATTGCTCGTGAAACCCGTCTCAAAGATTTGCTTGAGCCGATTCAGGACGAGTTCGATTTTATTTTCATTGACTGTCCTCCTTCGCTCGGCCTGCTTACTATCAACGCCTTGACCGCAGCAGACAGCGTTTTGATTCCGATCCAGTGCGAGTATTACGCACTCGAGGGCGTTACGAAGCTGCTTGAGTCAATGAAAATGGTCAAATCACGTTTGAACAAGGGCTTAGACACCTATGGTGTGCTTATGACCATGTATGACTCGCGTACCTCTCTATCAAATCAGGTTGTTGAGGAGGTTCAATCGTACTTTGGTGATAAGGCGTTTAAGACGCTGATCCCCCGTACGGTTAAAATCTCCGAAGCTCCGTCTTTTGGAGAACCGGTAATTACCTATGCACCTCAAAATAAGGGTGCAAAAGCGTATATGAACCTTGCAAAAGAGGTGATCAAGCGTGCCTAGTGTAAAGAAACGTGGCGGATTGGGACGTGGACTCAATGCTTTGGTCTCAGAGGCCGAGTATGAGACCGGTGGTTCGGCTGCAGCGGGTTCAAATGCATCATCTGAAACAAAACTACCTATTGAGGATATTGTTCCCAACCCTAACCAGCCGCGAATTCACTTTAACGAAACTGAACTTCGCGAGTTGAGCGAGTCAATCCAAGAACATGGCGTTTTGCAGCCACTTTTGGTTCGCAAACATGGAAACGGCTATGAGATCATCGCTGGTGAGCGTCGTTACCAGGCATCAAAGCTTGCTGGTCTTGAGGAACTGCCTGTCATCATTAAAGAAGTTAATGATGAAGAGATGTTGGCTCTCGCTCTTATCGAAAACCTTCAGCGTTCTGACCTGAATCCTGTCGAAGAGGCTAAGGGCTATCGACAGCTCATCGATGCCAGCGGTATGACGCAGGAGGCATTGTCGAAGGCAGTAAGCAAGTCACGCTCTGCAATTACAAACTCGCTGCGCCTTCTCGATCTTCCTGAAGTTGTTCAGCAGATGATTTTTGAGGGCAAACTTACTGCTGGTCATGCACGTGCAATTCTTGCAGTTCCCTATGAGGATGCTCGAATTCGACTTGCAGAGAAAGTTGTTGCAGAGGGTCTTTCCGTAAGAGCGACAGAAAATCTTGCTCCGTTGTTTTCTGCCGGAGAGACACCTAAGACGCCGAGGCCTGCAACGCCTCAGTCTTTTAAAAAGGCTGCCCGTGTGCTCCGTCAGGTATTTAATACCAACGTGCGTGTGAAGAGCTCGCGTGGAAAGAATAAGATTGAGATTGAGTTTAAAGACGAGGAAGAGCTCTCTCGTATTCTTGGTGAAATGATTCAGTTTGATCAAGGAGGCCAAGATGAGGAATAAGATTTTAACAGCGATTGCATTGGCGACGACTGTCGCGGCTGGTGCCTTTGCTGGTTATAAGATTGCGACAGACGATGAACTTCGAGGTCGTTTGCTTCGTGGCGCGCAAGATATCGTCGATACTTCCAAAAAGAAAATGGATGTTATGACGGAAGATGTTGCCATGCGTACTGCTCAGGTAACGAAGAATCCCAAGATTAATCAAGGTTGGGTTAGCAACCAATGGGAAAATGTAGGCTATTAGGTACCTAACAATTACTCAGCATATTTTAAGGGGTCCTTGTCTGATTTATAAGACAAAGACCCCTTATTTTGGCCGTAAAAAATGGGACAGGTAGCAGCTGATTCAAAATTAAGGTCAATAAATGAAACGATCCCGCTTGCATATTCTGCAACCGGGGTCGTTCGATGTTTCACATGAAACGTTTTGGGGTGCGACTCCCCTATGCGTTCTTCTGAACCTTGAAGCGCTGCTTCAGCTGTCCGCAAGCGGCGTCAATATCGTTACCACGGGAGTTACGAATCGTGGTCTCGATGCCACGGGACTCAAGACGACGCTGAAGATCCTCAACCTTATGAATCGGCGACGGCTTGAGCGGGCTACCCTCGATGTCGTTAAGCTGAATGAGGTTAACGTGGCACAGCGTTCCCTCGCAGAAGTCGCAGAGCGCCTGCATTTCGGGATTCGTATCGTTGATGCCTTCGATCATGGCATACTCATAGGTCGGGCGGCGGCCAGTCTTCTCGGTGTAGAGCTGAAGCGCCTCGTGAAGGCGAAGCAGCGTGTACTTCTTAACACCGGGCATGAGCTTATTGCGCGTCGACTGGATGGCGGAATGCAGTGAAACAGCAAGCGTGAACTGCTCGGGGATGTCGGCAAATTTGCGAATACCGGGAATAACGCCACTGGTAGAGACGGTGAGGTGACGAGCGCCGATACCGATGCCATCGGGGTCATTGAGGATTCGCAGCGCCTTGAGAACCTCGTCGTAGTTGGCAAATGGCTCGCCCTGGCCCATAAAGACGACGCTCGTGGCACGCTCGCCAAAGTCGTTGGATACATGAAGTACCTGGTCGACGATCTCTTGGGCGGTCAGAGAGCGCTTGAGGCCGTTGAGACCAGTAGCACAAAAGGCGCAGCCCATGCCACAGCCTGCCTGGGTGGAAACGCAGACGGAAAGCTTGTTACGACGGGGCATGCCGACAGTCTCGACGGAAACGCCGTCGTGGTACTCGAGTAGATACTTGCGAGAGCCATCTTTGGAAACTTGCTTGGTTAGTTCAGTCGGCGTGTCGAAGTCAAAAGCCTCTTTAAGCTGCTCACGGAAAGCCTTGGGAAGGTTGGTCATATCGTCAAACGAACAAACGTTCTTTTCAAAGACCCATTCGATGAGCTGCTTCGCGCGGAACGCGGGCTGGCCAAGTTCGGCCACGAGCTCGCGAATATCGTTTTGGCTCAAGTCGCGAATGTCCTGAGATTTAGTCCTGGGATTCATGGAAGCCTTTCGATTTTGGGGAAACGTAGAGGGTATCGCTACAATATGGTATCAGCTGCAGAAATTATAGAGGAGGAGTCTGCCCATGCCGGGTAAAAGCCTAGAGAACATGCACGTAGCGGTCTTGGCGGGCGGTCATTCCGCCGAGCGCGAGATCTCGCTCAATTCGGGAAAGAACGTTGTGGTGGCACTGAAGGAAGCCGGCTACACCTCGGTGGAGCTGCTCGACACGGCCGCTGATGACTTTATGGTAACCATGGCGACTGGCGGTTTCGATGTGGCATTTATCGCCATGCACGGCGCCGGCGGTGAGGATGGCGCCATGCAGGGTGCCATGGAGACCCTTGGTATCCCCTACACGGCCTCGGGCGTGCTTGCCAGCGCCTGCGGTGCCGACAAGGAGGTCTCTAAGCTCCTGTACGCCAAGGCGGGCATTCCTATTGCCCCCGGCCTCGCGCTCGAGGTGGGCGATGAAATCGATATCGATCATATCGTCGAGGTTTGTGGCGAGCGCTGCTTTGTGAAGCCGGCCGTCAACGGTTCCAGCTATGGCATTTCCCTGGTCCATGAGCCCTCCGAGCTGCCCGCGGCAATCGCCAAGGCGTTTGAGTACGGCGACAAAGTGCTGGTCGAGAAGTGCATCGAGGGTACCGAGATCACCGTCGGCGTGTACGGCGAAGATGACGTGCGCGCTCTGCCGATTGTCGAGATTCGTAAGCCCGAGGACTGCGAGTTCTACGATCTGGACGTGAAGTATGTCGACCCTACGGACATCCATCGCATTCCGGCGCAGATTTCACCCGAGAATTACGCTCGCGCTCAGGAGCTTGCCTGTGCCGCTCACAAGGCCCTCGGTTGCCTGGGTATCTCGCGCAGCGATTTTATTGTGAGTGAGGACGGCCCCGTCATCCTCGAGACCAATACCATTCCCGGCATGACCGATACGTCGCTGTATCCGGATGAGATTCGCCACACCGACGATATGACGTTCCCGCAGGTCTGTGACAGCCTGATCCGTATGGGCCTTCGTCGAGCGGGCATTGCATGCTAATCGAGGACGCGGTTTCGTCAGGAACGCCGCAGTTTGTCATCGACTCCTATGCCACGCTTGCCGAACGCGCCAAAACGCAGTCCTTCGGCCTTATCGAGGAAGATGTGATCGTCCTCGATACCGAGACCACAGGTCTTTCGGTGCAGGACAACGAGCTGATCGAGATCTCGGCGGCCCGTCTTTCGGGCCGCGAGATTGTCGACCGCTTCGATACCTTCGTGCATCCCAAGCAGCTGATTCCCGCCGAGATTACCGAGCTCACGAGCATTACAAATGCCGATGTGGCAGATGCCCCGTCGGCCGTTGAGGCCGTCGCCGCTCTCGCGGATTTTGTCGGTGGTTGCCCGGTGATCGCACATAACGCATCGTTCGACCGCTCGTTTATCGAGTCGGTCAAAGGCGGCGTCAACGTGAGCGATATTTGGATCGATTCGCTGGCGCTGTCGCGCATCGCGCTTCCGCGCCTGGCCTCGCACAAGCTGTCTTTTATGGCCGATCTGTTTGGCTGTGACTCGGTATCACACCGTGCCAATGCCGACGTCGACGCCCTGTGCGGCGTATGGCGCGTGTTGCTCGTGGCACTCACCGACTTGCCCCAGGGCCTCATGGCGCGCCTAGCCGACATGCATCCGGACGTGCCTTGGTCCTATCGTCCCATCTTCTCATTCTTGGCGGGGCAGAACCCTGGTTCTATCTTCTCTCTCAGCGCCGCCCGTGCTGACGTTCTCAAGGTCGATCGCGCCGACGATCGGGTGGACGCCGACGAACTGCCGGTACTCAGGATGCCGAGTCGTGAGGAGATTGAGGCAGACTATGCGCCAGGTGGCCTGGTCAATCGCATGTATCCCACTTACGAGCCGCGTGATGAGCAGATCGCGATGGCGCTCGAGGTCCGCGATGCGCTCGTTACGGGAACGCATCGCGTGATTGAGGCGGGGACGGGCGTCGGCAAATCGATGGCCTATCTGGTGCCTTTTGCCGAG
This sequence comes from uncultured Collinsella sp., assembly GCA_902468695.1. Taxonomy (GTDB): domain Bacteria; phylum Actinomycetota; class Coriobacteriia; order Coriobacteriales; family Coriobacteriaceae; genus Collinsella. The sequence continues at coordinate 10,958 of CABQZS010000140.1, read as the reverse complement.
GCCGCGCGCCGCAACAACATCACGGTTGGTATCGCGACTAAATCGAATAATCTTGCCGACCAGCTCATGTATCATGAGCTGCCTAAACTTGCCGAGCAGCTGGACGGAGGCCTATCGTTTTGCGCCCTCAAGGGCTATGACCACTATCCATGCTTGCGCAAGCTTGAGCGTATGAGTCGCGGTCAAGTCGAAATTACGACTAAGCGTGATCCTGCTGACACGCTTACGGCGGTCGCGGTCATCATGGCGTACGTGTGTCAGTCGGCCGATGGCGACCTCGACTCGCTCGGCATTCGGTGGCGCAGCGTCAACCGCCCCGACTTTACGACGGCCTCGCGCGAGTGTGCTCGTCGCCTCTGCCCGTTTTTCCCTGATAAATGTTTGGTCCACGGCGCTCGTCGTCGTGCGGCGCATGCCGATGTGGTGGTCACCAACCATTCCCTGCTGTTCCGCAATGTCGCGGCCGAGGGCAGGATTTTGCCTCCGATTCGTCATTGGGTAATCGACGAGGCCCATTCCATCGAGCGCGAGGCGCGCCGTCAGTGGGCGCGCGTGGTGTCGGCGGACGAATCACGCGTTCTGTTTGAGCGCCTGGGTGGCTCGAGCACCGGCGCGCTAAGCCAGGTTTCCCGCGATTTGGCAACCTCCGAGGGCTCTACGCTCTATCTGGGCCTTACTGCCAAGGCGACGTCGACAGTTGCGCGCGCGAGCATGGTAATCGCCGACGTGTTCGATGGCGTTCGCGAGCTCGGCCGCCGTGCCCGTGGGGGTTATGACAATGCCAATCTATGGATTGGCCCCGAACTGCGCGAATCTGACGACTGGAATGATTTCTTACAGTCGGCCTACGCTGCCATCGACGCATTGGAACAAGCTGACAAGAGTGTCGACGCGCTGGTGCAAGCCGTCGCCGCCGACAAGCCCGAGGTTGTTGTCGACCTGGGTGATATCTCGCGCCGCCTGCACGAGCTGGCTGAGAACCTCAAACTCATCATTGATGGCACCGATGAACACTACGTGTATTCACTGCAGGTCAATCGCAGGTTGCGTGCCGGCGGAGAGTCAATGACCGCAGAGCGCATCGACATTGGCGAGGCCTTGGCAACCGAGTGGCTGCCCGAGGTTCACACGGCTATCTTTGCCTCGGCGACCATGACGGTGTCCAAAAGCTTTGAACACTTTAACCACGCGGTCGGCCTCGATCGCATCGGTGCTTCAACATCCTCATCGTTGCACTTGGACTCGAGCTACGACTTCGATTCGAACATGGCTGTAGTCGTTGCGGGCGATATCCCCGATCCGCGCGATCGTGAGAGCTATCTTACGGCGCTCGAGCGCGTGCTGGTCGACGCCCATCTTGCCATGGGCGGATCGGTGCTCACGCTGTTCACCAATCGGCGCGACATGGAAGACCTGTACACCCGCGTTGAGCCCAAGATGGCCCGTGCGGGTCTGGAACTCAACTGCCAGCAGCGCAACTCATCTCCTCGTCGCCTGCGCGACCGGTTTATCAACGAGCCGACCTCGTCGCTTTTTGCTCTTAAGGCCTTCTGGGAGGGATTCGACGCCAGCGGCGAGACGCTGCGCTGCGTCATCATTCCCAAGCTGCCGTTCTCGAGCCCCACGGACCCGCTCTCGTGCGAGCGCAACCTGCGCGAAGACCGCGCTTGGGCGCGCTATTCGCTGCCCGAGGCGGTGCTCGAGGTCAAGCAGGCGGCCGGCCGCCTTATCCGCTCGTCGACCGATTGCGGCGTGCTGATTCTGGCCGACCCGCGCCTGGTGACGAAGGGCTACGGAAAGAAGTTCTTAACGTCGCTGCCCACGAGCTCCTACCAGCGCATCGAATCGGCGCAGATCGGTCACTATCTGCAACTGTGGCGCGCACGCCACGAGCGGCGCCGCTAAAGCGGACAGACGAGGGATTTTGCCATATCGCGCAGACGCTCTGACAGGGCGGGGTCATCCAGGATGCGGATGGCCCCGCCCGCTGCGATTACCTGGCTTAACAGCCAGCGCTCGGAGCCGTAGCGTACGTTCACCGTTGAGCTGTCCGCCCCATTGGGTTCAATCGACATGACGCCGGGCCAGTCTAGGCGCTCTGCCAAGGCGCGCGGCATGAGAAGCTTCGCGCTCCGCTCCGCCTGGGCGAGGGAGTCATGGAGGGTCGTGGGCTCCGGTGCGTGGCGCACGACGGAGTCGTCGGTCAAGGTCAGGCCCTCGATTTTATCCATACGATAGGTACGCTGCTCGTCGACCGCGACATCCCAGGCAATCAGATACGTTTGGTCGCCGCTTGTTGTGATGCGCAAGGGGTCGACCAAACGCTCGCGCGCTTGTGTGTCATCCATCGAGCGATATGAGATACGGCAGCGAACGCCGTCCCGAATGGCGCAGCTCAGCTGCTGCCAGTGCGATCCGTGGGCGACGGTGTCAAAGACGCGCTGGTTGTAGCCGAGCTCTTTGGGAAGAAGGGCGCGCCGTATTCGAGCCGCCGCTTGGGGTTCGATCCCCAATGATTCAAGTTCATGGTTGAGCACAGCGCCCTCGGCGGCACTCAGACGCAGCGGTAGCACGCGCCCCGCATCACCGGTGAGGACCACGCGCTCGCCGCGGCGTTCGCAGATAATACGTGCGCCCGATTCTCGGTCCGCAAGCGTCGAGACAATCTCGAGAATCTCGTCGAGCGATGTCCCCGTGATATCAAAGCGGCTGCAAAGCTCGTCTCGTGTCATGCCGTTCTCGCCGGCGGCGTAGAGGGCCTCCATGATGTCGATGGCGCGCGAGAGTCTTTGCTCGCTGGTGAGTTTACGCACGGGCATGCTCGTGCACCGTCCTTTCGATGAGGTGATTCCACGCCCGCTTGAGAGAATCGGGGGCGACAGGCCTCATGCCATCCATGGCATGGGCCATGCAAAACGAGGCTGCGGCTTCAAAGTCGCGCACGCCAACGGTCCATGTCCAACCTGCTTCGGTGCGCATGAGTTCGCCTCGTCCGCGCGTGAGACCGCTGATCATATCGGCCTGCGCTTCACGCGCAAACGAGAACGTAGCCGCAACGGGTGGGCGGTCGGCAAAATCGAACTCAAAGAATAAGTAATCGTTGAGGTTGAAATCCGCAGGAATGGCGTAGGCTTTCGAAGGCCTCCAGGCGCGAATGATGCGGTCGCAGCGGAATGTTCTGATATTGTCGGTGGCGTTGTCGAGGCCGCAGAAGTATGCCGTACCCTCGCGCTCGAACATGCCGTAGACGCAAACGGTCCGCTCACGTTGCTCGCCGCGTCCGTTTTGGTACAAAAAGCGCAGCGCGCAACGCTCGGCAAAGGCACTCCATACCGCATCGACGGCGGGAGAGCGGCGGATCGGTGCCTCTCCTGTCGTCGACATGCCGGTGAGGTAGGCAATCTTGGAGCGAATGTCGGCAAGCGGCGCGGCAAAGGTGGATGAGCCTGCCGCGAGTGTCTGGTCGATGGCGTTGAGCAGGATGTCGGCATCGTCTGCGGTGATGAGACCGCCCGCGGCAAACGTGTGCTCGCGGTCGATCGTCCACGCGCTCTCCTCGGTTTCCTGCGCTCCGGCAGCACGAACCTCCCTGATAACAATGCCGCGTTCGAGCAGCTTGTCGCGATCGCGGCGGAACTTGCGCTTGTCTGAGTCGATATTGCCCGAGCCGTACCCCAAATCGGAATCCAGGACGATTTGCTCGGTCGTCAGCGGTTCGGGAGAACTGTTGAGTACAAAGAAAAGGTTGAGGATGCGCTGAGCCGTTTTATCGAAACCGGGCTCGGGTGCACCCTTTTTAATTGTCGCGGTCGCGTCGCTTGCCGTCATAGAATCCTCGCATGAGAAGGTCGTTTGATGCCATGATTTTAGTCCGATATGGAGATTAGGCTATATCCTTGTCCGCTCGCGGCGTTAAGATGCCCCGAATTCGGTCGTTTGCGCTCGCTCGGGGTATACTTTCGACTATATACGGTTCTAATGTGCATGCATTGGGCCTATTTGTCGGATTATGGATGTGGAGCGCACATGGCGAACACCCAGAACTATATTAACCACCTGCTGCAGAACACCGGCATTACGCCGGCGTGCAGTGAAGAAGAGCGCCTGGCTGCTGAGGATATCGCTCAGATTTTCCGCAACCACGGCTTTGACCCCGAGGTGCAGGAATTTAATGCTCCCGCACCCAGCAGGTTGGCGTTTGCCGTTACCGGTATCCTGGCGTTTGCCGGCGCCTTGCTGATGGGCATCGGCGGCGGCATTGGCTTGGTCGGCACCTTGCTGGCCATTGTCGGTGCCGTTCTTTACGTGCTCGAGCGCACGGGCCACCCCGTGGTTTCGCGCCTGGGCAAGACGGGCGTGAGCCAAAATGTCATCGCCTACCACAAGGCCTCGGGCCCGCTCGCGTCTCCGCGCAACCGCCCGGTGGTCGTTGTCGCACACTACGACTCTCCCCGTGCTGAGCTGCTCGCCCGCGAGCCCTATGCTTCGTATCGTGCGCTCATCGCCAAGCTGTTGCCCGTTGCCACGGTTGCCCCTGCTGCCGTTGCCATCCTGCGTATCCTGCCGCTCCCCGGCGCGCTCAAGGTTCTGCTGTGGATTGTCGCGATCCTCGCTTCCCTCGTTGCACTTGCCAACGCGGCAAACATCATCTCTAACCGCCACATTCTTCCCTATACGTCCGGCGCGGTGTGCAACAAGTCTTCTGTCGCCGCTATGCTCGGCGTTATGGACAACGTTGCTCCCTTCCAGGGCGAGAACGAGTTTCCCGACGATGTTCCGTTCGATACCTATTTTGGGGAGCAGAAACGTCGTGCCGAGGAAATGGCGCGCGCGGCGGCGGAGTATGCCGCGGCCCAGCAGCAAAACGACTACGGCAACACCATCGAGTACGAAGAGCCTACCTACGCCGAGGACGAGTTCGGTCAGCCGATTGCTCCCGACGCTCAAACCGAGCCCGAACAGGGCGAGGCTTTTGACGAGCAGATCGAGGGCTTTGAGGGTGCGTCTGCCGACGAGACGCTGATTGGCGCCATCGTGCCCGAGGATCAGAATCAGGCTGTCCAGGCCGAAGAGTTCAATGACGAGGTTCCCGCTGCTGAGCCGGCGGAGGAGCCTGCCGCGGCCGAGCCCGAGCCCAAGCTCTATCGCAACGCCGCCGGCAACATCCGCTTTGGTTCGGATGCCATCCGTGCGCTCGGAATGCTTCCCGAGTCCTGCACGCTCGATTACGAGGAGGGCGAGGAGCCGACGTTTGAGCCCGAGCCTGCGCCCGTTGTCACTGCGGATGATGAGTCTGCCGCGGTTACCGCTGCCGTTGCCGAGCCCGAGGCGGTGTCTGCGATCGATCCCGCGGCAGGACTGGACATTTTGGCTCCCGCCGCGCCGGCGCAAGACGTTGCGGACGAGTCTGACGACGATTACGTTGAACAGCCGAGGCGCGTGTCTTACGAGAGCGATACTGATTTCTCTGCCGAGATTCCCGCGGCAACGCCCCATGCCGATATTGCATCCGCGTTCTCTTCGATTGGCGCCAGCGCTTCCAGCTTCTTTAAGGGTGCGCTTGCAAAGGGCAGGAAATTTGTCGACGATTTCGAGGAGAAGCGCGCTGCCGCACGCGAGGCTGCCGAGCAGGAGGCTATCGCTCAGCAGCAGGCAGCCGAGGCGGCACGTGAGCGCGCGGCGCAAGAGTTCGAGCAGAACGAGGCTATGCAGTCCGTGCCCGTCGACGCTGCCGAAGCTACGACGTCCTTTGAGTCCCAGCAACCGGCGTCCGCGGATGTTGTTGAGGCGACGACGTCTTTCGAGCCCCAGCAGCACGTCGATAGCACCATGTCGTTTGATGCCGCGCAGTTCGATTCCACGATAACGTTTGAAAAGCAAGGCACCGCGATTGCCGAGCCCCTTCCTGTTTCCGATGAGCAGGGCGGCGCGGCAGACGATGACGAGCCCATTGATGCTGCCGAAATTCAGGATGCTGCCGAGGACGAGTCCGTCGAGGCCAACTCTGACGAAGAGCAATACGCGGCAGCCGAGCAAGATGATTCGACCGAGGTCGAGCAGGAGGAAGTGCCTGCGGTTTCCGAGACTCCCGAGACGGATGAGTCGAGGCCTTACTCCACGCAGATTTTCACCATGCCGACCCCGAGCGGTTCCGGTGCCACGGTTGCCGATGCTGCTCCCACCCAGGACGAAACGGTCGATTCCCTTATGGCCCAGATTTCCTCCCAGGCATCACCGCGTCCGCAGATGAATGTTCCCGATCCGGCGTCGGCTCCGTCGCCCGCACCTTCCTCGTCTCCGCTGGCTTCGGTTCCCGATCCGTCGCTACCGTCGATGAAGCAGGCAAACGTTGCGTCTCGCACGTCGCTGTTCGACCTTCCCGACCCCTCCGCACAGGTCAACGACCCCTTTGCTACTGCCCAGGGTCCCGAACCCACATCGGCACCCGTTGCGCCTCCTGTGCCCGTTGCGTCGGGCGCTCAGCCGATCGAGACCATTTCGGCTCCCGCCCCGGCGGCACCCAAGTCTCGCAAGCGCGGCCTGGGTGGCCTGTTCGGTCGTAAAAAGAAAAACGAGCAGGACAGCATGAGTGACTGGTTGGGCGTCGAAGACGATTACGATGCCAAGAAGTCCGGTCGCGGTATCGGTTCGTGGGATAACTTCGAGGACGATAACGATGGCTGGAAGGGTGGCGCTACGTCTTCCGATGGCGCTTCTTCCGAAGATATGCTCTCGGCTGTCGCCTCTATGGGCGATGATGAGCTGCTCGGTCACGATATCTGGTTTGTGGCAACGGGCGCCTCGGATTGTGATGGCGCCGGCATGAAGGCCTTCTTGGCTTCGCATCGCGATAAGCTCCGCGGCGTATTCTTCATCAATCTTGAATCCGTCGGCGCCGGTAGGCTTTCGGTGGTGACGGTTGAGGGCGAACAGCAGCTGCTCAAGGGCGATCGTCGCATCATGAACCTGGTCAGCAAGGTGTGCAAGTCGTTCCATGTCGATTGTGGCGCGCTCGAGATGCCCTATGCCAAGACCGATGCCTATGCCGCGCTCGAGGCGAGCCGCCGAGCCCTCACCATCGCCGGCGTGGACGGCACGCGTCTGGCTTGCGCTCGTACCGAGGACGACCTGCCCCACAATGTCAACCCGACGAACATTGCCACGGTATCCGAGGTCGTGACCGAGGTTATCCGCCGTTCGTAGACGGAGCTCTAAGGAGTCAACGTGTTTTCGTATATTAAGCGCCATTGGCCTGTCTATGTGATTTTGACCTTGATTGCCATTGCGTTAGGATTTGGGGCTGCCTACATCGTGGGTGCAAAGGGCTCGACCCCCGCCTCCGCAATCAGCGAAGAGGTGGAGCAAGAACAGAGCACGGGTGCCGATGGGATTCCTGAGTCCGAGCAAACAATCGTTGATGGTGGATCTTCGTCTGCAGAGTAGATACGGCGATTCAAATGATTGAAAGCGGGCGAGCCGGGGGACTGGCTCGCCCGCTTTTTCATCGCGCTAGCGCTTCTTTGGGATCGACCTAAGGCGAGCGAACCATAGGGCTGCGGCACCCGATGTCAGGAGCGCGGTGATGCAAGCGGCGATGGGAACTGATCCTGTTGCCGGTAGGTCCTGCGGTAGGGTACAGCGTTGAATGACGCTGTCCTCGTCATGTGACTCAAGTTTATTGCCGCCACCGTTGCGGCAAAGATCGACGCGCGCGCTGTTGGTGAGTGCGGTTTGGGGCGTATAAGCCGACGTTGCCTGCATGTGCACGACTGCGCCCCGAGCATCTGTGCCAAGGATTGCTTTGGCATCGTCAAGGTCGTCGTGCTCATCTTTGAGATCATCGCGGGTCCAAGAATCCGCATCGCTTCGAGTCGTAAAGTCGGCGGCTACCGCACCGTATTCAATTCGAATACCCGTTACGACGGTATTGGACGCAAGGTCGAGTTCTTTCGCCTCGAGTGTGGTGGATTCCGTGGTCGAGACATCCGCCTTCCACAGGTGCCAGCCGTCGTAATCGACGAGGCGGCAATCCTCACCCAGGCTCTCTTTTACTTCGTCGGACTCAAGCCAAGGATTTTCGTGCCCATCGTCAAGTGTCGCGTTTGTCGGCTCATCGACGTCTGTCGAGTCCAACGGCGTCGTGCGATACCACACGGTGCACAGACCGTTGAGGTCGCCGATGGCGACGGGGGTTTCGATTGAGACGAATCTCGCTGTATCGTCCTCGGCACACTCAAGATCATCGGTAATTGTGAACTCATCAACCCAGGTAGCTGAATCGTTTCGAGCGTCGATGGTATAGGAGAAAAGTCCATCCGTATTGGTTTGCGACGCGGCGCGATTTTTACCATCGCCGTTGGCCAACAGACCCTTCCCGATAGGTTGGACAAGCTCCTGACGCTTGTCGACCTGTCCCTTGATCTCGATGGGCGCATCCTTCATCGCGACGAATTGGACTTCTCCCGTATCCTTTATTTCAAATGTTATCTCCTCGGCAAGGTCATAGGTCCGCGGAGACATCGTTTCGCGCAACGAGTAGGTGCCGGGTGCAAGATGTTCGACGCGGTGCGGCTTGTCGGATGAGGTCCAGGAGTCTATTTCGGTTTTATCGGGACCATATAAGGTGAGTTGTGCGCCTTCCACTTCCTGCTCACCGCTTGCATCGACCTTGGAGATATCAACCTTGGTGTAATCGTCGGATACGTTAAGCCGTGCTTCTACAACGGGTGTTTTCTGGTCGGCATAAGTAAGGTCGACAATATGGGTTGTCTGATCGAGCAAGAAGCCTGCCGGCGCTTGAGTCTCGACAACCTCGTAGCGTGCGGTGCCAGATCCCAGTGGGAGGTTGTCCGCGCGTGCTTCTCCAGTTTCATCCGTCGTGACGGTAGCGACAGTCTCACCGTCGAGTGCGGCAATGCTACCGTCGGGGCGCACGATATCACCCGAGGCACGGATCTCAAAGATGACGCCCGCGAGGCTGCTGCCGTCTACGGCATCGGTTTTAACGATCCTGATATTTCCGGTCGCGGCGTGGTCATAATACGAGGCGATTGCAACGGGCGTTAGGTTCATGTCGGCGGGTATGTTTACCTCGATTTCTTCGCCGACAAGATAGGGCTCTTTGGCCGAGGTTTCGCGTACATAATAGGTGCCCGGCACGAGCGATTCGGGCAGTGTGACGGTCCCGGTCGCGTCAGTCGTAAAGGTGTCCATTACGTTATGTGCTGGATACCAGCATGTTTGTGAGACAGGTTCGTGATTGCTGTCGAGGAGTTGGAAGGTGAATCCGGCTAGGGGAACAGAAGCGCCTGTTTGGGCATCGCGTTTTACAATCTGGAGATGCGTCGACAGAGCGTGGTTGTCCACGATATATTGAAGCTCGGCGCTGTCGGAAATCTGATTGGCCCCGACGGTCCATTCCCCTGCACGTTTAAAACCCTCGGGGACGGTTTCCGGAACCTCGCGAACCGTGTAGCCGCCACGGTCGTATGGGACGGCTCCGTGGACACCAGCGGGTCGCTTGCCTGTGCCGAACCATGCTTCGGGCTGATCTTTGGTGGAGGCAAAGCCATAGATGTTTGTGGTCAGTGTGCCAACAACCTGCTGAGAGCTGTTGCTGACAACCTCAAAGACAACACCACCCGCCGGCTGCTCCAGGCCGGATTGGTCGCTATTGCCGTAATCCTTGAATTTGGAAATCTCAAGGTTAAACGCAATGGGGATATCGGAAACGCGAGATTCGATCTCGACCACGCCTGAATCGCCGAGCTGGTCGGCTCCAACGGTATAGGTCCAGCTGTCGTTGGATGGCAGGTAGCCCTCGGGGGCTTTTGATTCGTAGATGGTAAAGGTTCCTAAGGGGACATCGGCGAGGGTGGCCCGACCGCTTTCGTCGGTCGTGAGGATTTGTGCCCATCCAGGGGTTGATTGCGACACACACGTGAACTCTGCTCCTGCGAGTGAAGATCCCACCTGGGGGCCGGCATTCGTCGCGGCATCGAGTTTTACGATACGCAGGTTGATGGTGCCGGGCTGTTCATCAATGGCGACCCGCCCGCCGTCATTCCCCGTGGTAAAGGCAATACGATCGTGGCGGGGGACATAGCCGGCCGGCGCCTTCGTTTCAACTAGGTAGTATGCCGTGTTGGGCAGAAGTGTTGCTTGCGCTCGACCGTTGCTGTCCATCTTGATGGTGCCGACACGCGCGCCGCTGGCGCTCTCAAAAATATCGAATGTTGCCCCGGTAAACTGATAGGTATTGTTTCCGCTGGTAATAACGGTGTTAGCAGACTGCTTTTGGAAGGAAACAGACACCGCCGGCAGTACATAGAGCATGTCTTGACGTTTGCTGCCGCCCGATACGGCCCCTAGATAGCGTCGCGCGCGGTGCGGAGCGGCTTTGATGCTTCCTGATTTTGCGCTGTCGTGGAGCCACCGCGCAGCCGCCACGACTTCATTGTCGGCGGTAAAGTGTCCGCTCTTGGTTTTACCCTGAGCGGTCGTGTAGGAGTAGGTGCCGTCGACATGGGTAGTGCCGTTGAGCATCCATACGGCAAGCTGGGTGGCGGCGCGGGCGCGATCGGGTGAAAGATGGTAACCGCCAAACGACGTGGTGGTGGGATATCCGTGACAAACGATTGCCGCGAACTCGTCGTCGAGCCACACCCAGCCTTGATCAAAGTTGAGCCATGGGCCGCCCGGTTTGGTGGGGCCGGGGCGCTCCTGGTTCATGCAGTAGGCAATCGAGGTGTCTTGAGCTTCATACTTGCCGATGAAGAAGGGTCCACAATCATCGCTAATAGTGCGGAAGCCGAGCTGGTCGTAGCCATCGACGGCAAATGCGGCTCCCGGTGCCAGGCAGCCGAAAAGCAGGAAGAGGAGCAGGAGCAGCGGACCTGTTGCGATTGCGCTGTGGACAGAGTGCGTGGGTGCGTTGGACATGGCTGCTCCTTATCCCT
>CABQZS010000139.1 GCA_902468695.1 uncultured Collinsella sp. | reverse complement strand
TGGGCAAGGTGCTCAAGGGCATGGGCGCTACGATCGATGTTCTCGACGAGCACACGCTCGAGATTGATACCTCTCAGGTCGATTCTTGGGAGGCCCCCTACGAGCTCGTTGCCAAGATGCGTGCTTCCACCGCCGTCATGGGACCCCTGCTGGGCCGCTTCCATCGCGCCAAGATTGCCATGCCGGGCGGCTGCAACCTGGGTGCTCGCAAGATCGATATGCACATTCTGGGTCTCGAGGCCCTGGGCGTTGAGTTTGATACCGCCCACGGTTACATCAACGCCAATGCGCCCCAAGGCCTGCGCGGTACCACCGTCACGCTCGAGTTCGCCAGCGTCGGTGCGACCGAGAACCTCATCATGGCCTCTGTGCGCGCACAGGGCACCACGGTTATCGACAATGCCGCCCGCGAGCCCGAGATTGTCGATCTCGCCAACATGCTCAACGAGATGGGCGCCAAGATTGTTGGCGCCGGCACGCCCGTCGTGACTATCGAAGGCGTGGAAGAGCTCCATCCTGTTACCCATCGCGTAGTAGGCGACCGCATCGAGGCCGGTACCTTTATCGTTGCCGGTGCGTTGATGGCCGACGATCGCGGTGTCGATGTCACGGGCTTTTGCCCCATTCACTTGGGCATGGTGCTCAAGAAGATGGAGCTCATGGGTATCGATTGCGAGCGCGTCGAGGATGGTGTCCATGTGAACCGTGCCGAGCGTATCAAGCCGGTCGACATCCAGACGCTTCCGTTCCCCGGCTTCCCGACGGACATGCAGGCGCAGATTATGGTACTCTCCGCCCTTGCCGACGGCAGTTCCGTTATTACCGAGAACATCTTCGAGAATCGCTTTATGTTTGCCTCTGAGCTGGTGCGCATGGGTGCCGACATTCGTATCGAGAGCCATCATGCCATGATTCATGGCGTCAAGGGCTTCTCGGGTGCACAGGTTACCTCGCCCGATCTGCGTGGCGGAGCGGCCCTCGTCGTAGCGGGCTTGATCGCCGACGGGACGACCGAGGTTTCGGCCATCCATCACATCAAGCGCGGCTACGAGCAGTTTGTCGAAAAGCTGCAGGCGCTCGGCGCGCATGTCGAGCATGCTACCGTCCCCGATCCCGTCATCTACTAATACAGGTTGCCTATGTTTAATAAAAAGCCCCTCGCGGATACTAGCACCCGAAGACCCTCAACTGGTGCGCAGGCCAAGATCTACAGTCGCGATAACGCGGCTCGCTATTCCGAGCGCGCTCGTCAACGTCGTCGTAGCCACACGATTCGTCACGTCGCGCTCATTGTCGTGCTTGGCGTGCTGCTGAGTGCCACTACCGCTGCCGGCCTGTGGTTTGCCACCATTATGGGCAAGCTCGGCGATTCTAATGTCATTACCGACAATCTGCGTCGGGTTCTGGTTGACACCGATGAGGCAAAGGATCCGTTCTACGTGCTGCTTCTTGGCACCGACGGCCGTCCGGGCGAGGATACGTATCGTGCCGACTCGATTATCCTGGCACGCATCGACCCCACGCAAAAGCAGGCGACGCTCATTTCCGTTCCGCGCGACACCAAGGTCGAGTACAAGGGCGAGACCATGAAGATCAACGCCTGCCATACCGTTGGCGGCGCCGAGGCCATGGTCGAGGCGGTCAACGAGCTGTGCGGTGTTCAGATTTCCCACTATGCCGAGGTCAGCTTCGACGGTATGCAGGCACTGATTGATTCGGTTGGCGGTATCGACATTAACGCAACCGATGATGTTGACGACCCCGAGCACCTGGATATTAAGATTACCGCTGGCCAGCAGCATATGGACGGTGCCACCGCCCTTACCTATGCCCGCTGCCGCTACACCTATGCCGACGGCGATTACACGCGCATGCGCCACCAGCGTCAGGTGCTTGGCGCCCTTGCCAACCAGATTCTCAATAACTTCGATGCCACGAAGATTTTTGGCCTGGTTAATTCGCTGTCCGATATGCTCGTAACCGATATGAGCGTTCAGGATATCGTGGCTACGGTCAACGCCATGCGCGGTATGGATGTCGACGGTATCTACTCGGCCAACCTGCCCTCGTACGCCGACGACAGCACCATGATCGACGGTGTGAGCTACGTCTTTGTCTACGAGGACGAGCTCAAGGAAATGATGGAGCGCGTCGATGCCGGCAAGGATCCCAAGGGTCCCAACACCATGGGTCTTTCCGACGGTTCCAGCTCTACGATCGGCGACCTGAACAACAACACGTCTGACGACTACGCAAACGGTACCGCAACCTCATCGGTCAGCTCTGACGATCCCGATGACTCAAGCGATTCGAGCGATTCGGACTACTACGAAGAGCCGATCGGCGACGGCAACGGCTACGAGGCCAATTACTAGAGTTACGCGGTTTTACCAAACCGCGTAACCGCTTGACGCTGCAAACCCGCCAGAGCGGCAACCTGCCTTTCAACTTCGGCGGCATGATCAAAAAAGTTACGGCGTTTTACCAAACGCCGTAACGGCTCGACGCTGCGCGCCGCCCAAGGTGACAATTTGTCATTCAAAAGGCAGGGCATGACCAGAAGGTCAATGCCCTGCCTTTTTCATGCCAACTTGTTCACCTTGGACGTCGCTCGCTGACGTTGGCTCAACCTGCGGTGCTGACTACTCCCCTTGCCACCAAAAACCGCCCCGTTCTCGGTTTTTGAGGACGGGGCGGTTTTGCTTACCTAGATTGTTCGAGTTCCTTATGCAAAGCGGGCGACGAGCTCCTGGAGCACGTCGGTCATCTTGACGAGCGAACTGACCGGGACAAACTCGTTGACGCCGTGGTAGCAATAGCCGCCGGTGGAAAGGTTGGGGCAGGGCAGGCCGCGGAACGACAGCTGCGCGCCGTCGGTGCCGCCGCGAATCGGCAGCACTTGGGGTTCAACGCCGCAGGCAAGGTAGGCTTCCTTGGCAACATCAATAAGCTCGGGATAGTCACGAACGATCTCGGCCATATTTCGATACTGCTGCTTAATCTCGACCGTCACACGCTCCTCACCCAGACGCTGGTTGAGCATCGAGGCGGCGGCATCAATAAGGTCGAGTTTCTGCTGGAACTTGGCGGCGTCATGGTCGCGGACGATATAGCGTGCTGTGGCGTGATCGACGGTCGCAGATACACCCTCAAGGTGATAAAAGCCCTCGTAGCCTTCCGTATACTCCGGGCGCTGCACGTAGGGGAGCAACGCGTTGAAGTCGCAGAATAGATTGCCTGCGTTGACCATACGGCCCTTGGCGTCGCCCGGGTGGATGGACTGGCCCTCAAAGCGGACGGTCGCCTCGGCGGCGTTAAAACACTCCCACTCCAGCTCGCCGATGGGGCCGCCGTCGACCGTGTAGGCGTACTTGCAGCCAAAGGTGTCGATATCCAACAGCTCGGCTCCGTGGCCGATCTCCTCGTCAGGGCAGAAGCAAATGCCGAGTGCGGGATGGGGCAGGGAGGGATCCTGAGCGATACGCGCGACAAGCGACATGATCTCGGCGACGCCTGCCTTGTCGTCCGCGCCCAGCAGCGTGGTGCCATCGCTGCAGACCAGGTCCTCACCCGCGAGGTCGTTCAGGGCGGGAAGCTTGGCGGTGCTCATGGCAACGGGCTTACCGTCAACCGTGCCGCAGACCAGGTCGCCGCCTTCGTAGTGTACGATGTGCGGCTTCACGCCGGCACCCGGTGCAACTTCGGTGGTGTCGAGATGGGCGATCAGGCCCAGGGCGGGCTTGTCCTCAGCGCCCGCACTTGCGGGGATATGCGCGCAGACATAGGCGTGCTCGGTCACGTGGGCATCTTCCGCACCAAGCTCGCGCAGCTCTTCAGCCAGCACGTTGGCAAGGTCAAACTGAACGGCGCTCGAGGGTACCTGGTCACAGTTTGCATCCTCGGACTGCGTGTTGATCTGGACGTAGCGCAAAAAGCGCTCGAGGACATCGGGGCTCGTGGTGGTGTTTTCCATAAAGACCGCTCCAATCTTGGTCGTCGTGTGCAACAAGAACTCTAGCACGGTATGCCACGGCATACCACGACGCTTGGATGGGGTAGAATCAGCCATTGAATGCAGAAGGGACGGAAGATCATGGATACGACAAATAGCTCGCGCGAACTGCATCTGACGGTGGCGAACGAAGACTACTTGGAGTGCATGGTTCGCATTGAAAGCGAAGAGGGGGAAACCAACGGTGTGCGATCGGTCGACATCGCGCAGCGCCTTGGCGTCTCCAAGGCATCGGTCAATAAAGCGGTTTCGGCGCTCAAGGCATCCGAGCTTGTCGAGCAATCGCACTACGGCAAGGTAATCCTGACCGATCGCGGCCGCGAGGTTGGCACGGCTATCTGGTACCGTCATCGCCTCATCCGCACGTTTTTGGTTCAGGAGCTCGGTGTCGAATTTGAGCGAGCCGATTCCGAGGCCTGCATGATGGAGCATGCGCTATCCGAGGACACGATGAGCCGCTGGCTCGCCTATCTCGAAAAGCAGGGAATCAGCGTCGAGGAATAGCGGGATATATATGGATACGAGTTATTACAACCGCTTTGGTGCCGAGGAACTTGCGCGCCGCTTGTCGAGCGAGACCTTGTTGGCGCAGGGCCCCATGGGCAGTGTTTTGTTGAGTGAGTACGATGCCGCTGACATTCCACCGGCGTTTTGGAATCTGGCAGAGCCGCAGACCGTTTCTCGTATCCATCGCTTGTATGTCGCCGCCGGCGCGCAGGTGCTCATTACCAACACCTTTCAGGCATCAAGCTATGCCCTCAAACACGACCAGATTGCGCCGTCCGTGGCGGAGGTCAATCGCGGGGCCGTCGACGATGCCCGCCAGGCGCACCCTCAGCTGCTGCTGGGCTCGATGGGCCCGATCGGTATTGAGTGGTTTGCCGAGGACTCTGCCGAGTATCGTGAAATCCGCGGCATTGCGCGCGAACAGGCGCACGCCTTGCTCAATGCTGGTGTTGACGGTCTGCTGATCGAGACGGTGACGTCTATCCGTAATCTGCAGCCCATGCTTGCCGGCGCCCGAGATGCCGCCGACGGCATGCCTGTTCTGGTGAGTTTTGTCGTTGACGATAAAGGCGACCTGTTGGGCGATGGCCTCAACATCGAGGCAGCCGTTTTGTACGCTGAAAAACACGGCGCAAACTCGGTTGGTGTTAATTGCTGTTCGCTTGCGGCCGCGAACGCGGCGGTGCCCAGGATGGTTGCATCGGCGACTACTCCCGTCACGGTGCGTCCCAACGTGGGCGATCCGGTCCAGACTCAGGATGGCCCCGTATGGCACGAGAACCCCGAAGCTTTCGCGCGCGCATGCATCGAATGGAGACATGCCGGTGCCGCAATGGTGGGCAGTTGCTGTGGAACCACGGCAATCACTACGGCAGCGATGGCCGAGGCACTCGATATATAAAGGGTAAAACCGCTCCATCCGGGGCGGTTTTTTTTATTGCTTGCATGTCCTCGCCAGCATTTGCCCAAATGGTGAATGCTGGTGCCGGCAGGTTGCCGAGTGCGTGTTGCGGGTATACCTCACGCGTACCATGATCCAAACACTGTGAGGTGTCTGCGCGTGTGCGCGATAATTCATTTTGGAACTGACGGTTGGCGCGCTCGCGTCGATGAGGACTTCACTGCCGATAACGTTGCCCGTATCGCCGATGCCGTCGGCGAGTTGTGGCAAAAGACCAATCCGGGCAAAACGGTATATATAGGGTTCGACACCCGGCCCCTGGCGAGCGAGTTCGCTGAGCTTGCGGCGGGCGTGCTAGCAGCGCACGGGCTGGACGCCGTGCTCGCTTCGCGACCTGTTCCGACCCCTGCCCTTACGTGGGCGGCGGCTTATGACGGTGAGGCGTGCGGCGCGCTCATGGTGACGGGGTCCCATCATCCGCAGGGTTATCTGTGCCTCAAGATTCGCATGGGTGACGGCTCGACCGCCAACCAGGATGTCATCGAAGAGCTCGAAGAGACCGTGGCTCCCGAGCCAATGGGGACCGAGGGGCAATATCGCACCGCGGATATCATTCCCGACTATATGCAGGCGGTGGCATCGTTTGTCGATGCCGAAGCCATCCGCGCCGCGCACCTGCGCGTGGTTGTCGATCCCATGGGCGGCGCAGCCCAGGGCTATCTAGCCGACTTGCTGCGCGAGCTTGGCGTTGAGGTGCACGAGATTCACGCCGGGCAGGCGTCTGACCAAGAAGATATCTGCCCCGACCCCGTTGAGCCTTGGGTGGACGCTTGCGAGCGCACGGTTATCGAGGACGGAGCTTGCGCTGGCCTGGTGACCGACGGCGACGCCGACCGTATCGGCGCGGTTGACGAGCGCGGCAGATATATACATCCGCATCAGATCATGGCGCTCGTTTTGGGCGACTTGGTTCAATTTCGTAATTTGGAGGGGCGCGTCGTCGTCAATCTTTCATGCTCGACGCTCGTGCGTCGCATTGCCGAGGCGCTTGGCTGCCGCGTGACCGTCAAACCAGTCGGTTTCAAATATATAGCGGCGGAGATGAAGAAGGGCGGCGTCCTCATAGGCGGCGAAGAAGCCGGTGGTATCGGCATCGCCGCGCATATGCCCGAGCGCGATGGAATCCTCGCCTGTCTGATTCTGTGTGAGCTTATGGCAAAGACGGACGCACCTTTGGGCGTTCTGGTCGACCAACTCGAGAACAGTTTTGGTAAGACGAGTTACGGTCGACGGGATTTGCGCCTTGAGGCCGAAGATGCCGAAACGTTACGGACCCTGCTGCCGGGCGTAAACCCCAAGTCGATTTGTGGCAAGGTGCCGCAAAACGTTAGTCATATGGATGGCTTGCGTTTGGCATTCGAGGATGACACGTGGCTGCTGGTCCGTCCTAGCGGGACCGAACCAGTGGTGCGCGTCTACGCCGAGGGGTTCTCGGTGGAAGAACGTGATGAGTTGCTCGATGCTGGCTGTGCTTTAGCTAGGGGGACGTATCCGCTTTAACCATGAGACTGCCTTATATAAAGAGATGCTCGGCGAGCGGTAGGTAACGGCTGGCAAACGTTGGTCAGATCACAAAATGTGTAGGAAATGTGTACGCCCAGATTCCCGCCCACGACGCCCCTCCGGTCTGGCAATATATCTCCTTGCCGCGCGGCCCGGTCGGACCGGATGAGCCGCAAAGCGTGCACCTTGAGAACCGG
>CABQZS010000138.1 GCA_902468695.1 uncultured Collinsella sp. | reverse complement strand
TGGGCACGCGTGAGGACGAGTTGTTGGCCGCCGCGCGCGACCTGGACGTGCGAGCGCTCGAGACCTTTGCCATCACGGTGGGGCAGGCGCTCGCCCTGGGTGCCCCACTTGCCGAGACGCTGGCCGCTCAAAGTCGCGAGATCCGTGCGGCTCATCGCGCCGCGGTCGAGCGTGAGATCGAGCGTGCGCCCGTCAAGCTGCTGATTCCCACCGGCACGCTCATCTTGCCGGCGTTGCTTCTGTCCATATTGGGCCCGCTGCTGGGAGCAGGCGGGATGATGTAGGGAGGAATACATGAACACGATGGTCGAAGTTGCTGACAAGGCTTGGAACTGGGCTTTTTGCCGGGCGATCCGCGCTCGCCAGCATGCCAAGGAGCTGTTGCAGGAGGAGAGCGCGCAGGGTACCACCGAGTACGCCATTTTGGTGGGCGTGCTCGTGGTGATCGCGATTATTGCCATCGTTGCATTTAAAGGCAAGGTCCAAGATCTATGGAACGCTATCAGCGAGGGCATCAACAGCCTGTAGAGGGCGAGCGCCCCATCGGGGTGCTGCTGGTGTTTGCTTGCCTGACCGTGGCGATAGCGGCGGTGCTTTGGGGGCTTAACGCCGCGCAGCAGCAGCGTCCTGGGGCCGCCTTCGATTCGGGTTCAGATTCGGCGGTGGCGTCTCAAAAAGATGAGATGCGAGATGCGGACGATTCGGATGTCGCTGTCACGGCGCAAACCTTTCTGCGGACGCTCGACAAGCGGTCTGGCACTGCGACGGATTCGCCTGAGGACAACGCGATTGCGGTCCGGCTTGCATGGTCCGAGGACCGACCGATGACCGAGGCAGCGGCGGATATGTTACGCGCCTACCGCGAGGTGCCAACGGCCCAGCTCGCCCTGAGCGGCTATCTCGATATTAAGGGCAACGTATGGGGCGCCATCGTGCGTGATGGGCGCGGCTGGGTCGATATGGTGACGGTTGCCGCGGATGCTGGCGATGCTTCGTGTCGTCTGCGCGCCGTGCGCCTGGTCCCGCAAACAATAAGCTCAAAGGAGGGATCGTGAAATGCATGGCGTTCTGCGTGAAGAGGTTGCCCAAGCGACTGTGGAATACGCCATCGTCACGGTGGCGCTGCTTTCCATCGTGCTGGCAATCGCGGGGCTTTGGCGTGCCGGTGCCGATGGGCGCTTGGCAGCACTGGTCGAGCGGGCGGCATCTCACGGCGTCACCTCGACGTCGGTTATCGACGCCGCTGCGGGCGCTAAGGACATCGCGTTGTATTGATATCGCGCGCGAGGACCGGGCGCAGTCTACGGTCGAGGCCGCTTTTTTGCTGCCGACGTTTCTAACGCTCATTCTTCTCTCACTGCAACCGGTGTGCCTGCTTTATACGCGCGCGGTCATGGAGTCTGCCGCCGCCGAGACCGCGCGGCTCATGACCACGACGACGGTGGAGGACGACGATCTTAAGGAGTTCACCCGCCGCCGGCTTGTCGCAGTGTCCAACGTTTCGATTTTTCATGCCGGCGGGCCGTTGTCGTGGGATATCGAGCTTGGCCGGACCGGTGCGGGTGGCGTCTCGTCCGTGTCCGTTTCCGGCGAGGTCAAGCCGTTGCCTGTGATCGGTGCGTTTGCGCAGGCTATGGGTGGTACCGCCGAGGACGGCTACGTTGAGCTCAAGGTCGATGTCTCGTATCAATCACGTCCCGAATGGCTGGAGGGAGATTATGATTCGTGGATTGCTGCATGGGATTAAGCGTTTCTGGTCTAGACGCGTTTTGACGCGCCGTCCGAGCTGCCATCGCAAGCGAGGCGGCTTTATGGGCCGCGCCGGTATCGACCTGTTTATCGAAGACGGTGCCTATACCACGCTTTCTTCTGCCGTGGTCATCCTAGTGGTGCTCACGCTGTTGTTTTCGTCGACCGCAGCGATATGGAGCATGTCGCGTGCCGGGGATACCCAGGTGGCGGCCGATAGCGGCGCGCTGGCGGGTGCCAACGTAGTGTCGTCCTATCACACGGCTGCCACGGTGGTTGATGCGAGCATCTTGAGTCTGGGACTGGCGGGGTTTGCCACGATCGGGACGGGCCTGGTCGCCATCCTCATCCCGGGTGCCGAACCAGTTGTCGGCAATATGGTCGACACCGGGATTGAGATCATTAAAACGCGCAACAAGTTTGCCAAAAGCGCATCGGAAGGCTTACAGAAAATCGAGACGGCTCTGCCGTATCTGATCGCCGCGCGTGCCACGCAGGCGGTGTCGGCGCAGGATACCGATAGTGTGACCTATACCGGTACGGCGCTTGCCGTGCCCAGGACGTCCGAGTCGGATTTCGTTGCGCTCGAGGGTTCTGAGATCTCGACCGATGCCATTAAAGACACATCGAAAGATCTGGAGCGCGCAGCAGATGAGCTGCAGAAGGCCTCGGAGGAGACGGCGAAAGCAAAAGAACGCGCCTGGCTTGCGGATTGCGGTGGATCGGTTCCGGCTTCGGTCGGTAGCTGTTCATGCATGTGGGAACGTGCGAGGAGTTTGGCAAAGCTCTCGGGTGAGCAGAACCCGCATTATGCCTCGAGCATTTCGTGGGAGCCACAGGTGGCGCTCGACCGCGCGAAGACCTACTACCGTCAACGCCTGGCAGACGAAAAACCGCAGGGTTCAAGCGTCGAGACGAAGGCGGAGTCGGCGGCGCGCAAGGCGTTTTACACCTATGCGAGTACAGAGGTCAATCGTGCATATGTAACCGAGGACGGAGATGAAGTCGCTTCCTATATCCCGCTGTTGCCGCGCAACACTGACGAGGTGCGAGCGACGGAACTCTATACCGATACGGTGTGGCCAACCAGTGCCATCGATGGCAAGACGTATCTGCATTACGGAACGAGTTGCCCCAACTATAAGAAGGGGGCGCCATGCGGGCTGGCCTCGGTTGCTGCTTATGACGGGCAGGACAAATGCAATAGATGCCATTTTGGTGTTTCGTCGCTCGGTGCCGTTGCGGCTCCTTCGACTTCTATCGAAAACGGCTTTGAGTACCACTTTGATCGATTCAAAGAGGCTCTGGAAGACTACGTCGAATGCCGCAACAAAGAACTCGAACTTGAGCGTCAGACCGAGGATGAGGCCGACCGTGCGGGCAATGCGTTTGACCAGGCCATTAAAGCGCTTTCCGGCGAGCGCCCGCGTATCGCCCCACCTGGACGCAACGGCGTGGTCGCATTTGCAGTTTCGGGTGACATTACCAGCCCCGATCAACTTAACTCCTCGTTTAACACGGCAGTCAGGCTTGGCGATCGCGGTGCTATCTCTGCCGCGGTGCTGGCGCCCGATGAGGCGACGGCGCAAAACAACGTGCTTTCGCGATTTTTCTCGACATTGAAGGAACGCTCGGGCGGCGTTGCCGGCGTGCTCGACGGCGTCATGGATGTTTGGGGACGGCTGCTCGTAGGATACGGTGATATCCAAGGTTCAGCCGACGAACTTATGGACGAGATGATTAAAGGCCTAGGAGGGGGCAGCGGCGCGTTGGGCTCCATCGCATCGTGGCTCGGCGATACCGTTTCGGCGTCCATGGCGGCGTTGGGTCTGGAACCGTGCGACTTGCGCCTGCGAAAGCCAGTGCTGACCGATTCCGCCAACGTCATTAAGAGTCCGGGGTCTGACGTCGCTGGTCTCTCTCGAGCGCAAGACAAACTGCGAAGTATTCCGTTGGGCGTGACCGATCCCAAGGCGCTTTGCGAGGCGTTGGAATATCAAGTCGAACGCACCATTAGCGGTACGGTGTTCACGATTGCGGAGATTCCTCTGCCCCGCGGCGGCTCCGTCCCACTCACCGTCGATGTCGCCACGCTGGTTGGCGCTCTGGGCGGTGGGTCGTAATGAGTATCCGCATACGTCTGCGCGAGGAACGCGCCCAAGCGACGGTGGAGATGGCAGTGGTTACGCCCGTTTTGCTGGTGCTGGCACTCATCGTGTACAACGTCATGATCTTTGCCAGCGCTGTCGCGCGCTTCGACCGCGTGGTGCCCGACATCGTGTTGGCGCATGCCGTGGCGTCGGAAGGGGAGGGCGACGAAAGCTCTGCCGATGCCTCGGCGACGGTTCAGACTCAAATTCTGAATGCCATGGAAGGCTATGACTTGCGGATCGAAGTGTCGAGCGAGCAAGGCGCGGAGGCATCGGATGGTGGCCTGCTCTCCCTATCCGGTACGTTTAGGACCTACACCTGCACCATGCACTATGAGCCGTGGCCGACTTCTCTCAGCATCGCTGGCGTTTCGCTGGGGGCGCCGACAACGTTGTCGCACGAGCGCGCGGTGACGGTCGATCCATGGCGTCCGGGGGTGGTCATGTGACCGCGGTCTCGTCCTACATCGCCTACGCGCGGGCACTCAACAGGCTGGGTTGGACGCCGGCCGAGTTTGTGGTGGCGGAGTCGTTTGTCGTGCGCCTGCGCGGCATGCTGGGACGGCGTCCGGTTGCCGCCAACGGCCTGCCGCTCGTCATGGCGTTTCCACGCTGCTCTTCGGTCCATACGTGTTTTATGGCCTATCCCATCGACATCGCCTTCATCGATCGCGACGGCAATATCCTCGCGCGCTACGAAAACGTTCGTCCTTGGCGCATGTGCTCCTGCCTCGGCGCCTGGGCCGTGCTAGAGCGTCCTTCAATCATTGTTTCGACCCCTGCTCTCCAACGCGTGCCGGCTTAAGGGACTGAGCGAAAAACTTCTTGCTGCCGGCTGATGCCTCTGACGTGCCGATTTATAGAACCGAGGCTGTGCTCAAAAACTTTTTTAAAATTCTCGGTTGACCGGAACGCGTCCTTGGTTATACTAATCAAGCCTTGAAACAAGGCACACCTCAAATGGCTGGGTAGCTCAGTTGGTAGAGCAGAGGACTGAAAATCCTCGTGTCAGGGGTTCGATTCCCTTCCCCGCCACCTTGAATTGACTAGGACCTCTGCAAAGGGGTCCTTTTCTTTTATGCAGCCCCCACATGGAATCGAACCCCGTGAGGGCGCGGAGCTGAGTAAACGCGTAAGCGTTTGCCAGCGCAGCTCGCAAGGCGCGTAAGCGCCGCAGCGGTCCGTCCGCGCAGCGCGCGGACGCGATTCCCTTCCCCGCCACCTTGAATTGACTAGGACCTCTGAAAAGGGGTCCTTTTTTTATGTGGACCCGCGGAAAATGCATCCCATTATTTTGACCCAGAGCGGGATGCGCTTTCCGGCCGCCTACTTCCGGCGCATATGTACATCTCGGCGCGCCATCTCGGGCCCGCCCAGACATTCCTCCCACTTTCGCGTCACTTTACAGACCGTTCGGTCGCCTGTCCGCACACGCGGGTATACTCAAAACGATACTTATCCTATGCAATACGATGCAGGCTCGGCCTGCGCGATCCGAAGGGGGCAGTGATGGAGAGGATACTCGGCGTTAATCTCTCTGGCTGGTTTATTCCCGAGCCTTGGGTGACCCCGTCGCTATACGCGGCGACCGGTGCATCCAATGCGGCCGAGCTGCAGGAGGCCATGGGCACCGCCGCTTATAACGAGCGCATGCGCCGTCATTACGAGACGTTTGTGAGCGAGGATGATTTCCGTCGCATGGCGCAGATCGGCCTCAACGCCGTGCGCCTGCCGGTGCCTTGGTATGCCTTTGGCTCACAGGAGTCCGATGCCTCCTACATCTCGGTTGTCGACTACATCGACCGCGCGATTGAGTGGGCTGCCAAGTACAACATTCGCGTGCTGCTTGATCTAGCAACTGTGCCCGGTGGCCAGGGCGATTCCAACGATTCGCCCGCCACGCCAGAGGCTGTTGCCGAGTGGCATTCGTCCACCAACGGTCGTCATGTCGCACTCGACGTGCTCGAGCGCTTGGCCGATCGCTACGGCGAGGCCGAGAGCCTGCTGGGCATTGAGCTGCTGGATACGCCGCAGATGAGTGTCCGCAAGAGCCTCTTCACCATGACGGATGGCATTCCGGCGCACTACCTGCGCAACTTCTATCGCGATGCCTATGAGCTCGTCCGTTCGTATATGCCCGAGGATAAGATCGTCGTCTTTTCGTCTTCGGGGCATCCCAGCGAGTGGAAGCATTTTATGCGCGGCGCCAAGTACGAGAACGTCTACATGGACCTTCACCTGTACCATTACCGCGACGAGTATGCGCTCGACATCACGAGCCCCCGCGGGCTGACGACGGCGATTTCGCGCAACAAGCGCGAGCTTAAAGAAGCGATTTCGACTGGGTTCCCCGTGCTGGTGGGCGAATGGTCGGGCGCGGCGATCTTTGCCAACTCGTCGGTTACGCCCGAGGGCCGCAATGCCTACGAGCGCGTGTTTATCGCCAACCAGCTGGCTTCGTTTGCGCCGGCTGCCGGCTGGTTCTTCCAAACGTGGAAGACCGAGAAGCGCATTGCAGCATGGGACGCCCGCGCGGCGCTCGGTACGCTCGAGCGCGGCATGATTGAATAGGTTGATATGACGCAAAACAGCGCCCATACGGGCAAACTCTATGTGGTCGGCACGCCCATCGGCAACCTGGGCGACCTGTCCCCGCGCGTTGGCGAGGCCTTTGCCGCCGCCGATGCCATTTGCTGCGAAGACACGCGTGTGACGTCAAAGCTGCTGATGCACCTGGGCATTTCCAAGCCACTTGTCCGTTGCGACGAGAATGTGATCGCCAGCCGCGCCGCCGGCCTGGTCGACCGTCTGCTGGCGGGGGAGACCCTCGCCTTTGCCTCGGATGCCGGCATGCCGAGCGTGTCCGATCCCGGCCAGGCGCTGGTCGAGGCGGCGCGTGAGGCCGATGTGCCCGTCGAAGTTATTCCCGGGCCCTCTGCTTGCGTCACGGCACTCGTTTCGTCCGGCATTCCCTGCGAGCATTTTTTCTTCGAGGGCTTTTTGGGCCGAAAGCACGGCGACCGTGTGCGCCGTTTGCAGCGCCTTGCCGTGGTGCCCGGCGCGCTCATCTTCTACGAGTCTCCACATCGCATCGTGGCGACGCTCGAGGCCGTGGCGGAGGTCTTTCCCCAGCGTGAGGTTGCCGTCTGCCGCGAACTCACCAAGCTGCACGAGGAGGTCTTGCGCGGGCCCGCTGCCCAGCTAACCGAGGAGCTGCGTGCTCGCGGCGAGGTAAAGGGCGAGATTGCGCTGGTCATCGCGCCGCCGAGCGAGGACGAAGAGGCCGGTATCGCGCCGGTTGGCGCAGCGGCAGTAGATCCCGATGAGGCCCTGCGCGCGGATATCCGCGCCGCGCTCGAGGAGGGGGAGCCCGCCTCTGCGGTGGCCAAGCGCCTGTCTCAGAAGTATTCGCGCCGCAAGCGCGATGTCTATGCCATGGTGCTCGATATGCAATAGATGGAGGATATCCAGCCCTTGCGCTAGAATCATCCCCTGTATGCAACGTTTTTCTGGAGGACAAACCCCATGGATCAAAGCAAGCCTTCGTTCTTTATCACGACGCCCATCTACTACGTCAACGCCGATCCGCACCTGGGCACGGCTTATTCCACCATCATCGCCGACGTTCAGGCCCGTTATCGTCGCTCCGCCGGCTATAACGTCAAGTTCCTGACCGGCATGGACGAGCACGGCGAGAAGGTCGCCGAGGCCGCAGCCAAGCACAACATGACGCCGCAGGAGTGGACCGACAGCCAGGCTCCGCACTTCAAGGAGCTTTGGAGCAAGCTCGAGATCTCCAACGACGACTTCATCCGCACCACCGAGCCGCGCCAGCATCATGCCGTGCAGTATCTGTGGGAGCGCATGAAGGAGTCCGGCTACCTGTATAAGGGCAGCTACGACGGTTGGTATTGCGTGCCTGACGAGACCTACTTCACCGATACGCAGGTCCAGAAGGGCGACGAGGAGTACGGCAGCGTCGGCCAGCACCTGTGCCCCGACTGCCACCGTCCGCTTGAGCGCGTGCAGGAGGAGTCCTACTTCTTTAAGCTTTCCGCCTTCCAGGACAAGCTGCTCAAACTCTATGACGAGCACCCCGACTTTGTCGAGCCTGCGTTCCGTATGAATGAGGTACGCAGCTTTGTCGAGGGCGGCCTTAATGACCTTTCCGTGAGCCGTACGAGCTTTGACTGGGGCATCCAGGTCCCGTTTGACGAGGGTCACGTGACCTACGTGTGGTTCGATGCGCTGCTCAACTATATGACGGCCGTCGGCTACGGTGTCGACACCGACGAGGCGCGTGCCGAGCTGGCCTATCGCTGGCCCGCGCAGTTCCACATCGTGGGTAAGGACATCATCCGCTTCCACTGCGTCATTTGGCCCGCCATGCTCATGGCCATTGGCGAGGCCCTGCCCGAGCACGTCTTTGCCCACGGCTTCCTGACCGTGCGCAATGCCGAGACTGGCAAGGCCGAGAAGATGTCCAAGAGCCGCGGCAACGCCATCGCTCCGCAGGACGTTATCGACATGCTGGGCGTCGAGGGCTATCGCTACTACTTCATGACCGACGTCGTCCCCGGTACCGACGGCGCCATCAGCTTCGACCGCATGGAGCAGGTCTACAACGCCGACCTGGCCAACAGCTGGGGCAACCTTATCTCGCGTTCGCTCAACATGAGCGGCAAGTACTTTGACGGTTGCGCGCCCGCCAAGCCCGCATCGTTCGATGCGTTCGACAACCCGTTGGCAAAGATTGCCGATGGCCTGGTCGATCGCTACATGGCCAAGATGGACGTGCTCGATTATGGTGGAGCTAAGGACGAGGTCATGGAGCTCATTCATGCCGCCAACCACTACATCGAGGACTCCGAGCCCTGGGCGCTTGCCAAGGACGAGGCCAAGGCTGACGAGCTGGCGTTTGTGATCTACAACCTGCTCGAGGCCATCCGCATTGCCGCTCACCTGCTGATGCCGCTCATGCCCCAGACTTCTGCCGAGGCCCTGCGCCGCCTGTCCTGCGAGGACGAGGCCGCGAGCGACGACCTCAAGGGCACTTGCGCTTGGGGCCTGCTTGCCGGTGGTCAGCCCGTCGAGAAGGGCGAGCCGCTGTTCCCGCGTCTGGCGTAGAGACCGCGCGAGCGCCATATCGGCAATTTGCTGTTTAGCTGTAAGGGCATGGCCGCCACGGTCCATGCCCTTTTGTTTCAAGACGCCGCCATCATGCTAAGGAGGCAACCATGACAACTTCGCCTTTGGCAAACCCCACGGCCACCAGGGAGCTGCTAGAGGAGTTTGGCCTTGCGACTAAGCATCGCCTGGGCCAGAACTTTCTAATCGACAATCATGTGATCGAGCGTATCTGCGAGCTTGCCGAGCTTGCAGGTGACGAGCGCGTACTCGAGGTGGGTCCGGGTTGCGGTACGTTGACACTTGCGTTGCTGCAGGAGGCGGCATGCGTCACGTCGATCGAGGCCGATCCCGAGCTCGAGCCGGTGCTCGATGCCCACGCCGCCGACTACGCCAACTTCCGCTTTATCATGGGCGACGCGCTCAAGGTGACGCCGGAACAGATTGAACAGGCTGCGGGCGGTGAGCCGACGGTATTTGTTGCGAACCTGCCCTATAACGTGGCGGCGACGATCATCCTGCAGTTCTTCCAGACGATGCCCGCGCTCAAGCGCGCCGTCGTCATGGTTCAAAAGGAGGTTGCCGATCGCATTGCCGCAGTGCCGGGTAACAAGACCTATGGCGGCTATACGGCAAAGCTCGGCCTATATGCGCAGGTTACGGGTCGTTTTGAGGTGCCGCCGCGCTGCTTTATGCCGGCGCCGCATGTGGACTCGGCCGTCGTGCGTATCGACCGTGTTGACGGCGTGGTGCCCGAGGGACTCGATCGCGAGTTTGTGGCCCGCGTGATCGACGCTGCATTTGCTCAGCGTCGCAAGACCATCCGCAATTCCATGAGCGCCAACGGTTTTGCCAAGGACGTGCTCGATGCCGCCTTTGTGGCTTGCGATATCGCGCCCACCACGCGCGCCGAGACGCTTGACGTTGCCGACTTTATCCGTCTGGCCCAGGAGCTAATCCATGATGCCTGATGCCGAGCGCGTGACGTTTACTAAGAAAAAGAAGACGGTTGCTTGTCCCGTGCCCTTGGCACCGCTTGCCGACACGCATGCGCATCTGCTTTCGTTCTGGGGCAAAGAAGTGCCCGAGACGCTCGTGCGCGCCAAAGCCGCGGGCGTCGACCTGCTGGTGACGATGTTCGACCCCATCGCCGACAAGCGCAACGTGACGGACTATAGCGACTGGCTGGTGCGCGAAATTCTGCCGATGCAGGATATCCCGCAGATCAAGTATCTTGCCGGCGTTCACCCCTATGGCGCGCCGGATTATACCGACGACATCCACGCGCAGGTCGTTGCCTCGCTCGATGACCCTTTGTGCGCCGGTATCGGCGAGATCGGTCTGGACTACCACATGGATTACGATGACGACATCGCGCCGGCGCCCCATAGCGTGCAGATTGACTGCATGGCACGCCAGCTCGAAGTTGCCGTGCGCCGCAATGTGCCGGTGGAGCTACACCTGCGGCACGAGGACTCGGATGGGGAGCGCACCTCGCACGTTGATGCGTACAACGTGCTTCGTGAGGTGGGCGCGCCCCAGGCCGGTTGTGTGCTGCACTGCTTTGGCGAGGACCGCGCCACGATGGAGCGCTTTGTGGAGCTGGGCTGCTATATCGCCTATGGTGGTGCGGCTACCTTTAAGCGCAACGACGACGTGCGCGAGGCATTTGCGGCAACCCCACTCGATCGAATTTTGTTCGAGACGGATTGCCCGTATATGGCTCCGGAGCCCATCCGCGGTCTTGAATGCGAGCCCGCAATGATCTCCATTACGGCAAACACGCTGGTCAACGACCGTGTCGATCGTACCGGCGAGGATGCTGAGGCAATCGCGCGAGCAGCTTGGGAAAATGCCTGCAAACTTTTTCAAAAATAGTTCTTGCGTTCGCGATGGCGCTCCGTTATTCTAATTCCTGCACGCGGGCGTGGCGGAATTGGCAGACGCGTACGGTTCAGGTCCGTATGGGGGCAACCCCATGAAGGTTCAAGTCCTTTCGCCCGCACCATTGATTGAAAGAGCTCCCAGCAATGGGAGCTTTTTTGTTATGGGCCGTTTTGGCAGATTTGACATATCGATTTCGCGCGGTAGATGTCCCTGTGGTCAAAAAGTGGCAAATATGAGTACTGACATGAAAATAGAGACATTTCATGAAGCCATTTTTGCTCATTTTGCGCAACAGATGTACGCTAATTTGGCTCAACCTTGAGACAAAATGAAGTAATTTCGATAGACCTCGGGTTCAACGAGGCGATTTTGACCCAAATACGCTGTTACTAAACTGGTAACAGTACTCATATTTGGCCTTTTTTGACCATGGGTCCTCTTGTTGGTGTCACACAGCTGCTTCGTGCGGGTATCCTAATGCCAACGTGTGCCTATCAGAGGAGAGACCATGCTGTTGTCCGGTATCATCGCCGCCCTTACCAGCCTTTTGATTCCCATCATCATCCTGTTGCTGCTGCTTCCCAACGCCTGCTATGTCGTCGAGCAGCAACATGCTGTAATCATCGAACGCTTAGGCAAATTCAATCGCATCGTCAACGCGGGCTTCCACATGAAGGTGCCCATGATCGACCGCAAGGCCGCCACGGTGAGTCAGCGCACCATGAAAAACGGTTTTGGCATCGACGTTAAGACCCAGGACAACGTGACCATCGGCCTTGAGGTCTCTGCTCAGTATCACGTGAGCTATGACATGGGCGCCGGCCCGGCAGATTCGGGCATCTACAAGAGCTACTATATGCTGCAGGAGCCCGTCGACCAGATGCGTGACTTCATCACCGACGCCCTGCGCTCTTCGATTCCCGTCTACACACTCGATGAGGTCTTTGCCAAGAAGGACGACATCGCCAAGGATGTCAACGCTACCGTTTCCGAGCAGATGGCCGCCTACGGCTTCACCCTCGTGTCGACGCTCATCACCAAAATCGCACTGCCGACCGAGGTTGAGAACTCCATGAACGACATCAACGCCGCCCAGCGCAAGCGCGCTGCGGCACAGGAGCTCGCTGAGGCAGACCGCATCAAGCGCGTCACCGAGGCGACCGCCGAGGCTGAGGCTATGGAAAAGGCGGGCGAGGGCATCGCCAACCAGCGCAAGGCCATCGCGCTGGGTATCAAAGATTCGCTCGAGATCATCCAGGAGACGGGTGTCGGCAATGACGAGGCCAACCAACTGTTCATGTTTACGCAGTGGTCCGAGATGATGACGGAGTTCGCTCGTACGGGTAAAACCTCGACGGTCGTGCTGCCGAGCGATTTCTCGCAGTCGGCCTCGATGTTCGAGCAGATGCTGACAGCCAGCAAAGTTCAAAACGATTCGAAGGAGTAGACACGCGTGAAATACACCGTCGTTTGCGTCGGTAAGCTCAAGGAGCGCTTTTGGAAGGACGCGTGCGCCGAGTACACCAAGCGCCTAGGTGCCTATGCCAAGGTGGATATCCGCGAGGTGGCCGATATCGACCCGGCTAAGGCGGGCGGCGTGGATGCCGCGCGCGACAAGGAGGGGGCGGCGATACTTGCAGCCCTGCCGCCTCGAGCGCATGTGATCCTGCTGGCCATTGAGGGCAAAGAGCGCTCGAGTGAGGAGTTTTCGGCGCGGCTCGATGATCTTATGCTGCGAGGCAGCAGCGACATCGCCTTTGTGATTGGCGGATCGGACGGCGTGAGCGATGACGTGCGCGCACGAGCCGACGAGATGCTCAGCTTTGGACGTATTACCTTGCCGCATAACTTGGCGCGCGTGGTGCTGCTGGAGCAAATCTATCGCGCCTGCAAGATCAGCCGAGGCGAGCCGTATCACAAATAGGTCGGCAATACGAAACAATGCCGTGGGACAATAGCCTTCGTTTTGAAGAGCGTGTCTGAGAGGACTATGAGATATGAAGATTGGATTTGTCGGTTTTGGCAATATGGCGAGCGCTATGGCCGATGGCTGGATCGCTGCCGGTGTAGCTGCGAGCGACATGTGCGCCTGCGCGGGTCGCTACGACGCACTGGTTGAGCGCTGCAAGGCGCGCGGCATGGTCGCCTGCCACGATGCCGCCGAGGTTGTCGCCGCATCCGATATCGTGGTCGCTGCGGTCAAACCGTACATGATCGAGAAGATATTCGCCCCACTCAAGGATGCTCTTGCCAAAAAGGTCGTTCTGTCGGTTGCCTGGACCTGGGACAGTGCCAAGTGGGAGCAGGTCCTGCCGGGCGTTGCGCACATCTCGACGGTGCCCAACACACCGGTTTCGGTGGGCGAGGGCGTCATCGCTTGCGAGAAGGCTTCCACGCTTAGTGATGAGCAGAGCGCAGTGGTGCTTGATCTGCTTGGCAAGCTCGGTGCGGTAGTCGAGCTCGATACGAGCCTGCTGTTTGTGGGCGGCACGGTGGGTGGTTGCGCTCCGGCATTTGTCGCCATGGCAATCGAGGCCCTGGGCGATGCAGCGGTCAAGCACGGTATCCCGCGTGCCGATGCCTATCGCATTGTGAGCCAGATGGTGCTAGGTACGGCAAAGCTGCAGCTTGCAACTGGTCAGCATCCTGCGGCGATGAAGGATGCCGTATGCTCGCCCGGTGGCGCCACCATCAAGGGCGTCATCGCGCTCGAGGATGCCGGCATGCGCAGTGCCCTGGTCAAGGCAATCGACGCAACTCTCCAGTAAAACCTGCCATTTAGGGACAGGTTTATTTTGGCAGGTTTTTCCTGCGGTTTTGTCGTATGTGCGAAAAGCGCCCCGCAACTGGCTCAATTCCAGTTGCGGGGCGCTTGCGTTTGCCCAGATAAAACCGACCAAAATAAACCTGGCCCTTTTTGGCAGGTTAGTCCCAGAAGCTGTCTTCCTCATCCTCGGACTTGGGTCCGCGGTCGACGTACATCTTATGGGTACGCTTCTCCATTACAAAGGCAAGAATCGCAAATAACAGGATGCCGCCGGCGAAAAGGATGGCAAAACCGGTGCGGGTGCCAAACAAAAAGGAAAAAACTGCGTCCATTGGGTGCCTTCTTGCGTAGTTGAGTTGGGTCGTAAACGCTCATAAGTATATACTTGCCCATACATGTACAAGATTGCAACCTAAATGGAATGTATATCGCCGGAGGATCTAATGCTTGATATCAAGTTTGTTCGCGAGAACCCCGATGCCATCGATGTCGCCATGGCTAACCGCCAGACGTCTTGGGATCGCGAGAAGTTCTTTGAGCTCGACGACGAGCGCCGTGCCGTCATCACCGAGGTCGAGGAGCTCCAGGCTACGCGCAATGCCGAGTCCAAGAAGATTGGCGCCCTGATGAAGGAGGGCAAGAAGGACGAGGCCGAGGCCGCCAAGGAGGCCGTGCGCGCCGTCAACGAGAAGATTGACGGTCTGGCCGAGCGCCGCACCGCTCTCGAGCAGGAGCAGTACGACTTCATGGCTCACCTGCCCAACATTCCGTGCGATGCCACCCCGTACGGTAAGGACGAGGACGAGAACATCGAGCGTCGCCGCTGGGGCACCCCGCGCGAGTTCGACTTCGACTTTAAGCCGCACTGGGATCTGGGCACCGACCTCGACATTCTTGACTTCGAGCGTGGCAACAAGCTCTCCGGCAGCCGCTTTACCGTTCTCGGTGGCGCCGGCGCCCGTCTTGAGCGCGCCCTCATCAACTTCTTCCTCGATACGCACACCAGCCGTGGTTTTAAGGAGTGGTGGCCGCCCATCGTCGTCAAGCGTCAGACCATGTTTGGCACGGGTCAGCTGCCCAAGTTCGAGGACGACGCCTACCACGTCTCGGGCGACAACTTCCTGATCCCCACCGCCGAGGTCGTGCTCACCAACCTGCACGCCGGCGAGGTCCTCGACGCCGACACCCTGCCGCGCCGCTACACCGC
>CABQZS010000137.1 GCA_902468695.1 uncultured Collinsella sp. | reverse complement strand
CGGGCATGCGGGCGGCGCGCTCAATCCGCCCACGCCGCTTGTGTTGGGCGACCTCGATCCCACGCTCTTTGCGACGCCGCCGGTGCCGCGTGGGCCCAAGCTGGGGTCCGAGCGCTATCCACTTGTCGATCCGGTGCGCGGCCTGTGCACGACCATCGGTCAGTCGATTCTTGCCGGCGATTTGCGTGGGCTCATCGTCTATGCCAGTAACCCCGGTGCGGGCTATGGCAATGCACAGGCTTGGTTGGGTATTTTGCAGCAGCTCGACTTGCTCGTGACGATTGATATTCGCTGGTCGGAGACGGCGCGTGCTTCTGACTTTGTGCTGCCCGACGTGACGTATCTGGAGGCCGACCGCGGCGTGGGAACGGTCGTGGGCCGCAACGACGCGCGCGTGTTCTATCGCAACGCCGTGCTGCCTGTGCAGCATGACGACACACGTCCCGGTCGGGAGATTTTTGCCGGTCTGGCGCAGGCGTGTGGCGTGGGCGAGTACTTCCAGTTTACGCCTGACGATTTGGCGGCTGCCCAGTTGGCACCGTTTGGGATTAATCTGGACGAGCTCAAGGAGCGAGGCTGGGCCGACACGGGCGTTGCGCTGCCGTCGCGCACGGGTGAGCCGGTGATTCCCCTGGATGGCGGCAAAATTGCGCTGGCAAGCGACGTATGGGAACGAGCCGGCCTGGGTCGTGTACCCAACTGGATCGCTCCCATGGTGGAGCCCGGCCCGGGGATGTTTCGCCTCATTAGCGGCAATCGACCCTTTGAGTCGCATACCTCGCGCAGGCTCGCGGCGGCCGGCGCCGCCGAGGCGGGTTCCGACTTGGACGCCGTGCAGATGAATGCCGATGTTGCCGCACGCATGGGCATCGCCAATGGCGAGGTCGTGGAACTCGTGAGCGATATGGGCCGCGACCGCGTGCGCGTGGAGACGACGCCGTATCTGCATCCGGCGTGCATCTTCACCTCGGCCACTCCCGGTGGGCGTTCGTTTGGTGCCGATGCCGGTGGCGCTCAAGCCTTGGGCGTGGGCCCGCTCGACCATACGCCGTTGCGTTGGGACCCGTTGACGGGTGCCGCGCTCACCCAGGAAAACGCCGTTCGCGTGGAAAAGATCGCGGAGCACGTGGATAATAATGACAGATTGATTCAGTAGATTGATTCGGCTGGTTTTTGATGAGCGACTGACTGATCTGCCCTTGGTTTTGAAAGGCTGCACATGAGCGATAGCCAGAACATGTCCGATGAGGTGCGCGCCCGCCTGCGCGCCATTCCCTCCGTCAACGAGCTGCTTGCCGAGTGGCCGGTAGTGAAGGCGGCGGGGGAGACCTGCGACGCGGTGGTGCATGCCGCCGTCACGGCCGAACTCGACGAGGAGCGCGCTGCGATTCGTGCCGG
>CABQZS010000136.1 GCA_902468695.1 uncultured Collinsella sp. | reverse complement strand
CGGAACGGTCGCGACCACACGGCGCAGCTGGTCGAGCGGCCAGGTGCGCACGTCGGCGCCCATCACGCTCACGCTGCCGGTGCTCGCATCGTACAGGCGCGGGATGAGCGAGACGAGCGTGGACTTGCCGCTACCCGTACCGCCGATAATGCCGAGCGTCTTGCCCAGCGGGAGTTCCAGCGTCACATCGTTGACAGCATTGGCCGCGCCAGCGCCAAACGAGAAGCTCGCATGGCTCAAGCTCAGCGCGGGAACTGGAGCGACATTGCTCGGCTTGGGCAGCGCGACCGGCTGGTTGCCCTCGTCGGTGATGCCCGGCACGCAATTGAGCACCTCGTTGATACGCGACGCGCTGGCGCTCGCCTTGGTAAAGACCACGACCAGGTTGGCGACGTACACGATGGAGGTCAGGGTCTGCGTCATGTAGTTCACAAACGCCATGACCTGGCCCTGCGTAAGCTCGCCCACGCTGACCTGGATGCCGCCCACCCACAGGATGGCGCACACGCCCAGGTTCATCACCAAAAACGTGACGGGGTTGAGAATCGACGAGAGCTTGCCCACCGCGATGGCAGTATTGGCCTGGTCGTCGGCGGCCTGCGCAAAGCGCTCGCGCTCGTGATCTTCGCGCACGAAGGCGCGAACCACGCGGGCGCCCGAAAGGCCCTCGCGGCAGATAAGCGCGATGCGGTCGAGCTTTGCCTGCAGCTGCTTGTAGTACGGAATGCAGCGCGCCATGACAACCCAGAACACCAGGCCAATGGCGGGCGTGCAGATCAAAAAGATGATGCCGAGCTTAAGGTCGATGGCAAGGGCCGCGCACATGGAGCCCACCGCTAGAAAGGGCCAGCGGATGAGCATGCGCACGCCCAGCGCCACGGCAAGCTGCACCTGGTTGACATCGTTGGTAATGCGCGTGATGAGCGACGGCGTGCCAAAGCGGTCGAGCTCAGCATAGCTCAGCTTGTTGATGTGCTCGTAGAGCGCGCCGCGAATGTCGGTGCCCATGCCCTGCGACGTGAGCGCCGCCATCTTTTGGCAGACGAGCGTAAACGAGATGCCGATCACGGCCATGGCGGCAAGTAGCATGCCGTAGTGGATAACGGCGCTCACGTCGTGCGAGCCAATGCCCTTGTCGATCATCTGGGCAATCACCAGCGGCGTCAGCAGGTCAAAAATCACTTCGATCAGCTTGCACGCTGGGCCGATCACCATATACCGGCGAAACTTGCCACCAAAACGCCTGAGCAGCTCAATCATAAAAAGGCGCTCCCTATCATCATTCACACTCAATTCGAATCATGATAGTACGGTGAGCCCAAAAGACGAGTAAACAACTCGCCATTTCTAATGGGATTCGGTTTCCAAAGAAGCGGAGAGGCACGCGCACGCCCGATCAATGGCGGGCAAACCGCCTGATATACTTACATTAGTGCTACCAAGTTAGTCGCCGACCCTTGAAATGAGGTGCCGAGATGAACGACATTCTCGCAAGAAGAGCAAGACGAGCAACTGTGGGCATCGCCCT
>CABQZS010000135.1 GCA_902468695.1 uncultured Collinsella sp. | reverse complement strand
TCGATCGGACACGGTTCAAAAAGCGCGGCGCACGGTAGCGCGTCTTGCGATGACGTCGATCACGACGCAGTGAGAGCCGAGCAGCTAGAAGCCCCGTGATGTCCTGTCGAAGTTCGACTTCGGACGCAAAGACCTCTTCCTTTTCCGTCGTAGCGGAAAGGCCGACATGCTTTGCGCCTGCATCAACGCCCAGCGTCACGTTCTGCTTCGTTTCACCGGTGGCGATTCGAAGTTGAATCGTGAATGGCGTTCGACGCTTCACCACGGCTTTTTCAGCCTTGAGCAGATGCCTCGCCTTTGCAGGCGAGCACGGCATCAAGGGCTGACCGCGCATGTTCAAAACAAATACTTTCAAAGTATCTCCTTTGCGGATACCCGCAGGTTCCGCTTACACGGCCCGAAGGCCTGTTGACATCCTTCGCCAATGTTGGAAGGGGTTTGGTGCCTGCAACACCGCTCCTACCTCTCAGAGCTTTTAATCACAGGCCGCAGAGCGTGGAACTA
Source organism: uncultured Collinsella sp. (assembly GCA_902468695.1). Taxonomy (GTDB): domain Bacteria; phylum Actinomycetota; class Coriobacteriia; order Coriobacteriales; family Coriobacteriaceae; genus Collinsella. Next base: position 621 of record CABQZS010000135.1, on the reverse strand, counting down.
GGATGTACATCCCACGGTGCCTATACATTCCCAACCAACGTAGCGCCTCTCGAAAGAGGGGCGCTGAGGCTAGTCAATAAAGGCTCTTTCAAGCCTCTGCCTTTAGGCAGGGGTTATTGACGGGTGAGAACCTTGGCCATAAAACTGGCCATAAAGACTTGCGACGAATTTTCGGCGAGTTCGCGTCGCACGTTTGTCGCCAACCCTGTCATAGTACCTCGCTCATCGTTGATTGGCACCGTTTTCGCGCCAATTCTGGCGAAGTCGTGTCGAGGGTGTGGCGAGGTGGTTCTACGGACACCGCTTCCGCCAATGGAGCTATACCTGGTCGACTGAGGGGCGGTCCTACTACTGTGCGTTTGGGCCGCATGTAGACCAGTCAGACAACGTACAGACATGTAGTACGATTTGGAGCACGTTTCTTAGCGCTGAAACGTGCTCCATTTTTTTGCTTTTTTGAGTCCGGCGGCGTCAGAGGTCGTCTGGATCAGGCTCCGCGAGTCTGCCGCGCACGCTCGACGAATGCGAGGATCCACTGCCAGAGCGGCAGGAACCAGAGGTAGAACGCCGCGAGCACGCAGGCCGCAGGTGCGCCGACCGAGGCGATGGGCACGGCGCCCG
>CABQZS010000134.1 GCA_902468695.1 uncultured Collinsella sp. | reverse complement strand
GCCTCGAGAAGGGTCATTTCCTTAAGAGCATCGATGATCTCATCGGTGGTAAGCTTAGCCATTTCTAAGTCCTTTCGGTTTCCGTGCGGATGCACGGAGATCAGTTAAAACACGGCGCGAATGCGCCAAGGGTGCGGCGTTGCCGCCGCGGGTGAAAACAGCGACTAGGCTGCCTTCTGCTCGGAGACCTGCTGGATCGAACGAGCGAGACCAGAGGAAACGCCGTTGACGCAGACAGCGATGTCGCGAGCGAAACCGGAGATGAGACCGGCGATCTGGCCGAGAAGCTGATCCTTGGTGGGCAGCTCGGCGATAGCCTTAACATCATCAGCGGAAACGGCCTTGCCGTCGGAGATACCGCCCTTGATCTCAAGGACGCCCTTGGACTTAGCGGAGAAGTCCTTAAGGGCCTTAGCGGCCTCGACCGGCTCGGTCTCGTAGAACACATAAGCGACGGGGCCGGCGAGAATCTCGTCGATCTCGGGCTGCTCCTGGTTCTTGAGAGCGATCTTGACCAGGTTGTTCTTGTAGACCTTCATCTCGGCGCCGCACTCGCGAAGCTGATGACGCAGCTCCTGAGCCTGCTTAACCGTCAGACCGTTGTAGTTGACGACGAACAGACCGGCGTTCTCGGCGATACGGGACTCGATCTCTGCAACCTTGTCGATTTTGTACTGCTGGGGCATGAATTACACCTCCTCGAATTCTTTCCGGGCACGGTCCGCCACAAGGACGTGACGGGGGCATGTCCAAAAAGAAAGCCCCCGCGCTGCATGAGCGACGGGGGCGAGAAGACATATCTACTCGACCACCTCGGCTGGCGGGAAGTCCCATTAAGCTCGCGGGTAAGACCCGTTTGCGCCGGCTGTCTCTGGCAGCGGATTCGTGCGTGAACTGAAAGTATTATGGCGGGGACCCCGGCGTCGGTCAACGGGCGCGAGGATTCGTACACAAACCCTGCATACGCTCCGGCCGGGAGGGCAGGGCGAGTTTTCCGCTCGGTCAAGTCCTGGGCTCGCACGAAGGCCACATTAAGTGGCCTTCGGCTCGTGCGGAATCTACGGAAAACTCGCCCTGCCCTCCCGGCCGGAGCTACGTTGCCTTTGCTGCGAATCCTCGTGTCCGTTGACCGGCGCGCCCCACTCATAATGCTTGGGTCGGTGGGCTGATGTGTTGCGTCCCTGAGGGCTACAAGGTTGAAATGAAGGTGGACAGGCGGCGGAGGCCTTCGTCCAGGTTTTCGTCGGAGACGCAGTAGCTTAGGCGGATGTGGCCTTCGGTTCCGAAACAGTCGCCCGGGACTAGGGCTACGTTTGCCTCTTTGATAGCTTTGATGCAGAAGTCTTCGCTGGTTAGGCCGAACTTTTTGATGCTTGGGAAAGTGTAGAAGGCGCCTGCCGGTTCTACTACGTCGAGGCCCATGGCGTCTAAGGCTGCGAGTACGCGTTCGCGACGGGCTCGGTAGACTTCGAGCATGGGGGTTGGGTCGACGGTCAGGGCTCGGGCTGCGGCGTCCATTTCGAAGGAGACAGCACTCGATACTAAGTATTGGTGGGCCTTTGCGATCTCGGCGATGACGGGGGCTGCGGCTGCGAGCCAGCCCAGGCGCCAGCCGGTCATGGCCCAGGGCTTGGAGAAGCTCTCGATGACTACCGTCTGCTCACGCAGCTCCGGGTGACGCTGGGCAAAGCGCTCGTAGCCATCCACATAAACCAGGCGGTTGTATACGTCGTCGCAGATTACGTAGATGCCCGTCTGCTCTGCCACGCGCGCCACGGCGTCGAGTGACGCCGCGCTGAGGATGCAGCCCGTGGGGTTGTTGGGCGAGCAGATGACGATAGCCTTGGTCGCCGGCGTCACGCAAGCACGAAGTGCGTCCTCGTCAATCTGGAATTGCGCAGGCTCCGTATCCAAAAAGACCGCCTTGGCGTGATTGGCCACGACGATGCTCTCGTACAGACCAAAGGCCGGCGTGGGAATAATGACCTCGTCGCCGGGGTTGAGCATAGCCATGAATGTTGCCGACAGCGCCTCGGTCGCACCGTCGGTCAGGATGACCTCATCGGCGGAAAACGTAAGACCCGCGTCCCCCATGTAGGCAGATAACGCCTCACGCAGGGCGGGGCGACCGTTGTTGGGCGGATAGTGCGTGTCACCGCGGCCCAACGAAGCAGTCACCTCGGCGCTAATCACATCGGGCGTGGGAAAATCGGGCTCGCCGAGCGCGAGCGCGATGCACCCCGGATGCTGGGCGGCGAGCGCATTGATCCGGCGGATGCCGGAGGGCTTGAGCGTGGCAAGCGAGGTATTCATGGGCAGACGCATGGCGTTCCTTTCGTAAGGGTTGCACTAGGATAGCGCGGCGAGGCACCGCCAGACGGTGTAACCTAAACGGAAACCAACCGGAAAGGAGGCGGCATGGAGACGACCGCACGCGGCGATGCACCAAAAACGTTGCAAACCATTGCGTATATCAGCATTCCCAATAGCGCCGATCTTGATTTTTTGCTCTGGGACCTGCAGGATGCCATCGCCGCCTATGCTCAACTTTCCGGCACCGCACTCCCCCGCCCGGTCGACTTGAAGGCAAATGACGCCGGCAGCGTTGCCGATGGCATCGTGCTGGCCATTGAAGATGTGGCTGACGATGAGACGTTGACAGCTATCGAGCAGGCGCTTGAGCGCTTTGGCGGTACGGGAACGCGCGTCTATGCCGCAATTCGAGCCGCACAAGAGGGCACTGAGCAGGCGCGTGGGACCGCCGTTCGCCTGCACAAGGCATGTGAGCGCCATGACCAATTGTGGTGTGGAGGCGTTGCCATCTGCGCCGGCAGCGGCATCGCAGCGCTTCGCCATTCCCCACGCATGGGCCTCTTGCGCCGACCATTTTCGGAAGCGATGGATAAGCTTGTGGGCGCTGTGCGCATGGGCTGCTCCGTCGAGCATGCACAGCGACTTGGCGGCGGCAATGCCGCCAACGTCGACACCGACGGCATGGTTTGCGCCAAGCCAGCCGTGCCCGCGCCGATCTGGCGAGGCGTTCTGAAACGTCTGGGTGCCCACGCTCAAACAAAAATCTAAATTAAATAACAGCCCAGTCAACGGCTTCGTGCCAACGCTCAACAAGACGTTCCAGGCGCCAGGCGGCATTGGCAGGACTTGTCGAGGGCAGGACGATGGCAGGCAGCCCCGTCCGATCTTGCAAGTAGCGTTTGTAGAGTCGCCCTGCCGTACCGCCGTTACAGACAACGACCTCGATCGGCGCGGCATCGGTAATGCGCTCGATATGTGCCGGCACAACGTTGCGAATGCTCGCGTCGCTCGAGCCCTTAATGTCGCAGCTCTCGATTGCATCCCACAGGGCCACGCCGCCGTTCAGCAGCATGACCCGCTTGGCGGCAATGGAAGCATCGAGCGTCGCGGGCTCACCACTTGCCAAAGGGTCGCCCTCGTTGGGTGGCACAGGCACACCGAGGCACGCGGCCATCACGCGCCAAAAGCGATTCTGAGGGTTGCCGTAATAAAAGGCATTGGCGCGCGAAAGCACCGAGGGAAACGACCCGAGCACCAAAACGCGCGAGTGCTGGTCGAACACGGGCTCAAACCCATGCTCAATATGTTGATAGCCCTCGTCAGACACGGCCATGGGCTAGGCTCTCAACAGATAGCGCACCTCGTAGGGTGCAAGCTCAAGGGTACCCGTCAGCTCGACCGTGGGCGCATCGTCGGCAAGCAGGTCGACGAAGGAGCCGTTGAGTTCGCCGGCGCCAAAGGCGTAAGGCTCACCCACGGCATTCACCGCCACGAGCACCGTCGCACCGTCACAAGCGCGTTCGAACAGCAGCTGCTTGTTCTGGATCACCACGTTGCGATAGGCACCGTAGTTGAGAGCACGGGCAGCCGCGTCGTCGGCCGAGCGAAGGTGTGCGAGTTGCGTGATGAACGCCGTCAGCTCGTTGGGCGCAGGCTCATCGAGCGCAGGGCGCAGCGCCCAGTCGCCATCGGGGCCGCCCTTTTCGCCAGCAATTCCCCACTCGCTGCCATAGTAGACGCACGGGATGCCCGGCATGCCAAAGAGCATGCCGTAGGCGGGACGCAGACAGGACTTGTCGGTGAGGATGCTCGCCAGGCGCGGCACATCGTGGTTGTCGACAAACGACAGCAGATGTTTGCCGCGGTAGATGCACCAAGGGTCGCCGCCAAACTGACGGTGCAGCGAGTGCGCGATTTCGAACATATTGACCGAGTTAAAGCTGGAATACAGGCCCTTGTAGCACTCGTAATTAGTGCAGGAATCGAGCATCTCGTCGTTGACGATTTGGTTGTAGTCGCCGTGGAGCGTCTCGCCGATCAGCACAAAGTCGGGCTTGAGCTCACGGGTAAAGGCGTGCAGGCGGCGCATAAAGTCGCGGTCGAGCATATAGGCAACGTCCAGGCGCAGGCCGTCGACGCCAAAGACCTCGGCCCAGCGGCGCACGGACTCGAGCAGGTAATCGACCACGGCGGGGTTTTGCAGGTTGAGCTTCACGAGCTCAAAATGGCCTTCCCAGCCCTCGTACCAAAAGCCGTCGCCGTAGCACGAGTCGCCATCAAAGCTAATGTGGAACCAGTCCTTGTAGGGCGAGTCCCACTTGCGCTCCTGCACATCGCGGAAGGCCCAAAAGCCACGGCCCACATGGTTGAAGACCGCATCGAGCACCACGCGGATGCCACGGGCGTGCAGTGTCTCGCATGCGGCGGCAAAGTCGGCATCCCCACCCAAGCGACGGTCGATATGGCGCAAGCTGCGCGTGTCGTAGCCATGGCTATCGGATTCGAGCGGAGGGTTAATGAGCACAGCGCCAACGCCGAGTTCCTGCAGGTAGTCGGCCCATTGGGCGATCTTCATGATGGGCGCATCGGGGTTGGGCGCGGCGTTGGCAGCTTGGGAGAGTTCGTCCTCGGCAACGGGTGCGGCGTTCTCGCGCGGAGCTCCGCAAAAGCCCAGCGGATAGATCTGATAGAACGTCGTCTCGTATGCCCACATAGCAACCTCCCGGTAAGCGCAACACAACGACATCCATTGTATGCCCAGCGTGCACCCCCTTCCCCAAAATAAGTTGCGGTGAAATACGGACTGTTTGCCAGGTTTATTGGGCTAAACAATCCGTATTTCACCGCAACTGATGAGGGGATATGGTTAGGCGACGGGCTTGGCGCGGCGGATGGCCGGGAACATTACCGTGATAGCGAGGATGACGCCCACGACGGCGATCGCACCGCCCGCGCAGCCGATCCAGGCGATACCGGGGCCCGACACCACGGCGCCGCCGATCGCCGTACCGGTGCCGATCCCCAGGTTGAACAGGCCCGAGAAGATCGACATGGCGACGGCCGACGAATCTGCCGGCGTGTGCTTGATGAGCTCGGCCTGAAACGCCACGTTAAAGGCCGTGGCGCAGCAACCCCACAGTGCGCAGACGGCAAGCACTGTCACGAGCGACGATGCGGCCGGCCCCATGAGCAGCAGGGCCACCGGCACGCCGGAGAGCGTGATAGCCAAGAACGGGAAGCGATGCCCATCGAACAGGCGGCCAAACAGCCAGCTTCCGAGCAAACCAGAGCAGCCAAACGCCGTCAGCGTCATGGTAATGGCGCCCGCATCGACGTGCGCGACCTGCGCCAGGAAGGGCTCGATATAGCTGTAGCTTGCGTAATAGCCGGTCGCCATGAAGACCGTGACTGCGTAGAGCGCGATGAGGAGCGGGTTCTTGAGCAGCTCGGGCAGCTGTTTGAACGTAAAACGCTCGCCCGCTGGCATAGCAGGAAACACCGTGGCCTGGTAGACGACCGCGACAGCAGACAGCGCTCCGACCACGGCAAACGTCATACGCCAGCCCACGGCCAGGCCAATGGCGCGACCGAGAGGCAGGCCAAAGATCTGCGCGATGGACGAGCCCGTAGCGATCATGCTGATGGCGATCGCCCCATGGCGCGTGTCAACCAGACGCGACGCCATGATCGAGGCGACCGACCAGAACACGGCATGCGCGCAGGCAACCACCAGGCGTGCGCAGACCAGGATGGGATAGGTGGGCGCCACGGCGGACAGGAACTGGCCCAGCGAGAACACGGCAAGCACGCCCAGCAGCATCCGCTTGAACTCAAAACGCGAGGCAAACACCATGAGCGGCAACGACAGCAGCATGACGCCCCAGGCGTAGACCGAGATCATGATGCCCGCCTGGGCCTCGGTGAGCAAGAACGACGCGGCGATATCAGTCAAAAGGCCGATGGGCATAAACTCCGACGTGTTGAACACGAACGCGCAGCAGGTGAGCCCGACGAGTGGGAGCCACTGCTTGAGCGTGATGCCGTCTTGCTTTGTTTGAGCCATATAGAAAAACCTCTCCGATTATCTTGAGCGGTGGGCGATTATAGCAATGAGAAGTCTATAAAATGAGCAACAAAAGAATTCTTGGAAAACGATTGTTAACAGACGGCGCGCCAATTCTGCTTAGAAAGCAAGGTACGCAGGAACTCAATGTCGAAAACGCGGCTTCATCTTCGGGCTATCGCGCCTGCTCGGATACGCACAAGGACACCCCCATGAGCACGTCAATTTCGAGCCAACTCGCAACCGCACAATGAACTAGCAAAAGCAGCATATAAGCAAACGCCCCATAATAAAGTCCCTCATGCACAAGCGCCGTCACTGAAAGTGCCGACGGCAGCGCCGCACTCGAAACTACCCATCCAACAAGAACCTGGATAGCGCAACTTGCAACCAGGTTCCATGCCACCAGCAGCGTTGCGGGACGCGCGATTTCTCTCCAGGAGGAACGAAGCACCGTGACCGAACGCATGATGTAGCGTGGTGCAAACCGAATGCCTCGTAGTCCCCTCTGCTCCACGTCCGCATCTTCAATTAACACGAATACGAACGACGCGGAAAGAAGCGTCACGATTACTGCCACCACAAGCGAACACAACACCCCGAGCTGACTGCTCGCAAGCGAGGCAAAGACTACAATTGCCGATAAAATCAAGTGAACCAAATAAATTAGCAGCGCCCCAGAAATCTGGAGGGGAACCGTCGAGGCCAAGAGATAAACCGGAGGGGTTCGAGCAGGTTGCACCGTCTCTTTGGACCGGTCGACGGCAAATAATGAAAAAGCCACATTCGATAGAAGCAGGTTTAAAAAGGCCGCGACCACAGTGCAAATAAGCGTAATGGACGGATTGATATAGGCGAGCTCAGTTGCAACGTTTGATACACCAATTTGAAGCGCGCTCATAACAAACAAGGGGATATATAACGCCATCGTGCAGCCACTCCGGCATTCCTTCGCCCGATCGCCCGATTCCAGAAAGACATTGAAGTTCTCTCGCAAGTTCACTCTATACCCGTTTTCTTACTAAGCAGGGCGAACGGGCGCCAATATAAACGCCGGTCCGCCCATCCATAATTTCTAGTTTTAACGTCCAGACTAGTCTGTCCAGCCGTCGATGTAGTCGCGGTTAAGCTCAAAGTACTGCGCGGCGATATCTTTCGCCAAGGAGTACGAATTAACGAGCGGGTGCATCGCGAGGCTCTCGACAATGTCGCGCTTCGATCGGTTAACGATGCCACGCGCCACGGTGCGCTCGTAGTACTTGACGCGACGAATCAATTCGAGGTTTCCCGCGGGCACAGAATCGGCTTCGACGCGATGCGGCACGCAGCCATCGGTGGAGATATCGCACGTTGACTCAATGACATCTGTATCGAGAAGGCCGGGGATGGCGCCATTGTTGGGGGTGCACAGGATCATCTGCTGCGTCTTGCCAGAGCGAGCAATATCCATGAAGCGGAGCGCGACACCTGCGTATCCGCCAGCATCTTTGCCGTACACGTCAAACGTCCACGGCTTGTCGCGATGAATACCCGTCTCGGCCGCCATGTAGTTGTTTTCGCGCATTCCGTACCACTTCTCAAAGCACGCGAGGCCTTTTTCGAAGTCGTTCTCAATATCGATAGATGCAAGCTCGCTCGTCATTTCTCGATTAATTTCTTCGATTAGTTCGCCGCGCGTCTGGGGCGAAGAGAGAACGTTGGCAACGGCGCGCTCGCGATAGTAAAAATAGTATAGGTACTCATTTGGCACGCATCCGCGATTTAGGACGAGGTCCTTCTCGAAGAACCTAAGATCTGTATGAGCATATGCCCCGTCGTCGTGGATCAAGTCGGACATAATGTCCTCGCCGTCAACCGTCACATTGCGGAAGAACGAGAGGTGGTTGAGTCCATAGCACTCGCCCTGAACCGATGCGGGATCAACGCCTTTATACTCGGCAAACTGATGCAACATGCCCGAGGGGGCATCGCAAATGCCATAAGTAAAATCATAGCCCATATCGCGTAGGGCCTGAGATACGACGCCAGCGGGATTAGTAAAGTTAAACACCTTGACGTCCGGCTTTGCGTACTTCTTGATTAACTCGCAATACGAAGCAAGCGCAGGGACGGAGCGCATGGCAAAAGACACGCCGGCTGCGCCAGTCGTCTCTTGGCCAAGAACCCCATGCGAAAGAGCAATGCGCTCATCGCGAACGCGCATATGGTCCCCACCGACGCGAATCGTCGTGATCACGTAATCGGCGTCCTTAACGGCCTCGACTGCATCGCCCGTCAGTGAAAAATTAAGCGTGGGGCAAAGCATGCCCGAGACATGGGCGGCAAGGCCACCGTAGATGCGCAGCTTCTCGGGATCATTGTCCATAAACACAAGTTCGTCGATCCCAAGCGATGACGCCTGCTGGGCTATGCTCTTTGCCAAAAACATGGAGCGGACGCCACCGCCACCTATGACCGTAAGTTTCATATCGAAACCCCCAATTAGCACATTCAATATTGCATGGTTCGCCTGTGTTTGGATATTGTATCCAGCATGGAGGGCCGCTTCCCGCCCCGGTTGCAAGGCGGGAAAGGAATTCCCCAAGAAGTTATTATTTACGCAACGGAAGCGGCCACACACGTCCGGCGGGAAGGAAGCACCGATGGTTGATAAAAAGCAGATTTCCAAGCTCTACTCAGCCGCAAAGCTATCCGAAACCGAGCAAAGCGTACTCGAATACCTACTCAACAATATCGACACCCTCGATGATATTGGCATAAAACCCGTCGCCATGGCATGCTTTACCAGCATGACGACAGTCATCAGGCTTTCGAAAAAGCTCGGCTACCGTGGCTACCGCGAAATGATGTACGATCTCAAGCACCTTCAGCATGTCTCCCGCGAAATGAATCAATCACTCAAAGACAGTAGCGTCCACTTCGTATGTCACACCGGAGATGTAGACGTATTCATCGCCGCACTGCATCGCAACAGAATGATCGGAGTAAACGGAGAGGGCTTCTCACGCATCGTTGCGCAGTACATGGCGACTAAGCTCGTTGGACTTGGCTTTTTGGCCGTCATACAGGACTTCCTAGAAACCGATCAGTTTGTCGAATCCAACCGAAATACGCTCAGCTGCATGATGCTCATATCCAAATCGGGCCAGACAGAAGCCATCCTGGAAACCGCAAGGGCATGCCACGACGCGGGCATTACGACCCTCGCGTTTACCGGCAACGAAGACAGCGAGCTCGCCAAGACGGCAGACGCGATCTTTACGATACATGACGATCACCCAATGGATCTTAAGAACGTTAAGCCTAACTGCTTTACCGGAAGTTGTATTCTCGCATTCGAAGAACTATTGAGTATCTGCCTTGACAATCTAAAACAAGAAGGCCTGGCCCCCTAAATCATGCGATAGGAAGCCAAGCCCTGGAATTGCGCTATGCAATTGAAAGCCACTTGCGCGTTTTACTCGTCACCGAGAACTTCGTGCACCTCAGAAGCGACTTCGCCGACACGAGGACCGTAAATGACCTGGATTGCCTTGTCGCTCAGGCGGATAACGCCCATAGCTTCAAGATTCTTGGTGAACACCTCGTCGTCTGCAACCTTAGAACCATCCTTGACAATCACGCGAAGACGTGAGATGCAGTTGTCAAGATCATCAATGTTGTCGGCTCCACCAAGCGCTTCGACAATGCCAACAGCAAGCGCGCTGTCCTTGGTCGCACGGCCCTGGACTGCCTTCTCGGGAGTGCTATCAGACTCGCCCTTTGCCTCAGCGGCCTTTGCCTCGAACTCGGCTCTGCTGTTGATCAACTCAATATCGTCACCATCGTCTCGACCGGGCGTCTTGATATCGAACTTAGTAATAAAGAACCGGAAGAGGAAGAAAGCTGCCAGGAAAAAGGCGGGGAGCAGGATAAGGTACGGAAGCAGATTAAGCTTCTCGGGGCGGAATAAGAATGGGATCAGGTCCTTGATATTTCCCTGGTACACCGAAACGCCCATTGCCTCCGAGAGAACTTCACCCAGTCCGGAAAGCGGAGCGTAAACGCCAAAGTAGAGCCAGGGGGCGGCAAACAGGAACGTAAAGAGAATAGGCTCCGTAACGCCAAAGAAAACAGTCGAAATCACTGTGGGGATTAAAAGACCAGCAACCTTCTTGCGGTTCTGGGGCTTGGCACAAGACCACATAGCAAGGGCGATGCCCGGGAACAACGCGTAATCGTTAATGCCATAGCCAGCCATGAAGGCCCTAACCAAGAGCTTGTCACTGCTGGGAGAAGCGAGCTGTGCAAGCTGAATGGCGCTATTGCCCACCACGCGCGTTCCATCGACGACCATGGAGCCGCCAAGCTCAGTCCAATACATGGGCGTCTCGAGCAGCGGATGCAAGCCAAACGGCACAAGGCTCTCGAGCACCCAGCGATAGACAAACGTACCGACCAGACCGGAGCCTTTCACGAACGTCGCAATACCCGAGAAGCATCCACCGATGACGGGCCAGACGAAGTACATGATGCCGCCCAGGATGCCACCGGCGACCAGCGATACAATGGGGACCGTTCGACTGCCCGCAAAAAACGCCAGCGCCGTTGGAAGCTTGGTCTTGTAAAAACGGCCGGTGATCCAGGCGACCAGGCAGCCCACGATAATGCCGCCAAAGACACCAGAGCTGTAGCCAAAAAAGCCGAGCGAGGTAGTGTAGAGTGCGGACTGCTCACTCGCCTGAATGGACGTAAGGCCGACCTTCTGAAGAGCTTCCACCGTTGTATTGTCGGCAGCCAAGCCAGCTGCTCCAAGCAGAATCTCAACCGTCTTGAGCATGGTGAGATAGCAGACAAGGGCAGAAAAGGCAGCCCAGCCCTTCTCTTTGCGAGACAAGGAGAAGGCGCAGCCGACGGCAAACAAAACACCGAGGTTTCCAATGATTACCTCGCCGAGACCCTTAAATACCGAGAAGAACGTAAAGAGCGGCGAAGCGGCATACCAGTCCCAATTAACGCCAAGGGACACAAGGGTCAGTTCGGTCGTAAAAACGCTACCGATACCCAAAAAGAGACCGGAAATGGCAATGAGCGTAATCGGAACGAGCATTGCCTTTCCGAACGATTGGAATTTTTCTTTCATCAATTCCCTCCTCAATGAGCCTCTATAAACGACTATTGCGGCCCACGTCCCCACACAGGCGAAACGGAAGACATGTTCGGCAATAGACACAAAGTGATTGTAGAAAGGGGCACACAAAATGCGCATCGGCATCGCGTAATGCGGTTAAATCGACCGACGATTGCAAGTATTTACGAATCCGTAAACGGCAGCAAATAGGCAGCGAACGGCAATCTGCAGCGTAGGACAGTCCCCGCAGTTCAACAATTGTCGGTATTTTTACTCATATTTATTGAATTCTTGCTCGCCCAAAAGTGCGGAGCATCAACGCGCCCTTAAGCCAACCCCAGCAATATGCCCGCCGAATGCACGACAAACGCCACGATCCAGGCGACTGTCACCTGAAACGCGAACACGGCAACGGCGTAGCGCGCGCCCAGCTCGCTCTTGACGGCGCCGATCGCAGCCACGCACGGCGGGTACAGCAACGTAAAGACCAGGAACACATAGGCAGTGAACGGCGAAAACATGGTCGACAGTGCCGCGGGCGAGGTCGCGCCCAAAAGCACCGTGAGGGTCGAGATGACACTCTCCTTGGCGATAAGTCCGGTGACGAGCGCCGTGGATGCACGCCAGTCGCCAAACCCAAGCGGCGTCAGCGCCGGCGCAATGATGCTGCCGAGACCCGCAAGCAGGCTCTGCGACTGATCGGCGACCACATTAAAGCGGATGTCAAACGTCTGAAGGAACCAGATGACCACGGTAGCGGCAAAGATAATGGTAAAGGCCTTGGTAATAAAGTCTTTGGCCTTATCCCATGCCAGCATCACCGTCGTCTTGACGCTCGGCAGGCGGTAATTGGGAAGCTCCATGATAAACGGCACCGGGTCGCCCTTAAATGCCGTGCGGTTGAGCACCAAAGCCGCGATGCAGCCGACCACGATACCGATCAGATAGAGCGAGACCATGGCGGGAACCGTCGCCTGCGGGAAGAATGCTCCGCACAGCAAGCCGTAAACCGGCAGCTTGGCTGAGCAGCTCATAAACGGCGTGAGCATGACCGTCATCTTGCGGTCGTGCTCGGATGGGAGCGTACGGGTCGACATGATAGCCGGCACGGTGCAGCCAAAACCGACGAGCATGGGCACAAAGCTGCGGCCCGACAGGCCGAAGCGACGCAGGACTTTGTCCATGACAAAGGCCACGCGCGCCATGTAGCCCGAATCTTCCAGAATGGAGAGGAACAAGAAGAGCACGACGATAATCGGCAGGAAGGTCAGCACGCTGCCCACACCCGTAAGCACGCCGTCGACAGCCAGCGAGCGCACCACATCGTTGGTTCCGAACGCCTTGAGGCCCGCATCGGCCGAGGCGATGATGACCGCGATGCCATCCTCCATGAGTCCCTGCAACGCCGCGCCGATCACGCCAAACGTCAGCCAAAAGACGAGGCCCATGATCACCAGAAACGCCGGAATGGCTGTGTAACGACCTGTCAGGATGCGGTCGATTTTGACAGAGCGCACGTGTTCGCGGCTTTCGTGCGGCTTGACGACGCAGCGCCCGCACACATCGCCGATAAAGCTAAAGCGCATGTCCGCCAGCGCAGACAGGCGGTCGGTGCCGGCCTCGCCCTCCATCTGGGTGATGATGTGCTCGATAGCGTCGAGCTCGTTGCGATCCAGGTGAAGCGCCTCGGTTACCAGCTCGTCGCCCTCAACCAGCTTGGTCGCCGCAAAGCGCACCGGGATGTGCGCCGTCACGGCATGGTCCTCGATCAGGTTAGCAATGCCGTGGATGCAGCGATGCAGCGCGCCGCCGTCTGGACCATCGGGCGAGCAGAAGTCCAGGCGACCGGGGCGCTCGCGGAACCGCGCCACGTGCAAGGCATGATCCACCAACTCGCCGATACCCTCGTTGCGGGCAGCGCTAATGGGAACAACGGGCACGCCCAACAGGCTCTCGAGCAGGTTGACGTCCACGGCGCCGCCGTTGGCGGTCACCTCGTCCATCATGTTGAGCGCGATGACCATGGGGCGGTCGAGCTCCATGAGCTGCAGCGTCAGGTACAGGTTACGCTCGATGTTGGTAGCGTCAATGATGTCGATGATGGCGTCCGGGCGCTCGTCAAGGATGAACTGACGGCTCACGACCTCTTCGCCTGTGTACGGCGACAGGGAGTAAATGCCAGGCAGGTCGGTAACGCTCGCCTCGGGATGGTTACGGACGGTGCCATCTTTGCGGTCGACCGTCACGCCGGGAAAGTTACCGACATGCTGGTTGGAGCCCGTCAGCTGGTTGAATAACGTGGTCTTGCCGCAGTTTTGGTTGCCGGCGAGGGCAAAGTGCAGCGGCGCGCCCTCGGGCACGGCCGTCTTTGCCGCACGGGGCGAATACGTCCCCTCGCCCAGGGCCGGATGCTCCGTCGTGCCGATTGCGGCGTTAGCGCGCGGACCCGTATCGGTGTCGTGAATACCCACGAGTTCGATGCGAGCGGCATCGTCCTTGCGCAGTGTCAACTCGTAGCCACGCAGGCGGATCTCGAGCGGATCGCCCATGGGGGCGTACTTCATCATGGTGACTTCGGTGCCCGGCGTTAGACCCATGTCCAAAATATGCTGTCGGAGTGCCTGATCGTCCGATGCCACCGATGCGACAACGGCGTCCTTTCCAATCTCGAGTGTATCGAGCTTCACGCGCTCATCCTTTCGTTAGACGCGGTTAACCGTTTACCGGGGCTAACCAACTCGTAACGACAAATGATAGCGCTCTGAACTATTTTATAAAGTCAAATACCGATGTTTACCTGCGCAAACTTTATGCGGTGCGCCCCGAAAGCTCTTTGCGCATACCGCTCAGCGAGATCGAAATGGGACCCGACCGCGCGGTAGCAGTGAGTCGATCACCCTCAACCGACCCCGTGCATGTAAAGGGCGCCTTGCCCATCAAGACGTGGGAGATAGTACCCGAGAGCTCAAAGAAATCGCACTCAGCGCGGGCACCCGAGAGAGCGATATTGAGACCCCTGACGTTTAGTACTGCCCTGAGCGCGCCGTTCACCCCATGTGAAAACGTCACCTCGCCGCGCTTGCTCCCCACTGGCGTCTGGGCCAAAACCACATACGTACCCTCAAGCATGGCTCCTCCTCTAAGCAGACTTTTTGAAACGGGCAAGTAGTCTACTTTTACATATGGCGCTCCAGGAAGCGGAAGGCTAGGCGAATCCAAGGGCGGACCGCCACCTGCTTGTCCTCGTTGTCGACCGCGGTGTTGGCGTTGCCGAGCGAAAGGCCGTGACCACCCTGGTCGAAGACGTGCATCTCGCATGCAACGCCCTCCTCGGCCATGCGCTGCGCAAACGGGTAGACCTGCGCGATCGGTGCCGTCTTGTCGTCGGACACGCCCCACACAAAGGTCGGTGGCATCTGACGCGAAACATGCGTGGTGGGGCAGATGTCGGCCAGATGCTCGTCAGTCGCCTCGCCGCCCGTCACCATCGACAGGTAGTCGTTGAGCAAATCGCGCCCCGTCTTGCCGCCCGTCTTGGGCACACGCAAGTCAATGCGCGGATCGCGCGTCTGCATGTCGCGCACATAGGCAAAGTCGAGCAATGGATAACCCAGCACCACGGCATCGGGACGAATGTCGTCCGGACGCGCCCCGGCAAGTGCCGCGAAGGGGCCGGTCTTCCACTGCGTTGCCAGCGAGGCACAGATCATGCCGCCCGCCGAGAATCCCACGACGCACACGCGCTTAGGATCGACATGCCACTCGTCGGCGTTGGCGCGCACCGTGGCGACCATCTTGGCAAGATCTGCCTGGGGGTGCGGAAAGCTCACGTCGCCCGTAGAACTCGTCACATAGTTGAGCACAAAGGCCTGGTAACCGTGATCCAAAAACGCAAACGCCACGGGATCCTGCTCGTGCGGAGCGATATGCGTGAACCCGCCTCCGCCGCAGATGATCACCGCGGGGCGGCGGCCATTGGGCTTATCGGGCAGCGGCTCGGCACCCAAATACGTAAACGTCGCCGGATAATCCTCGGTCGGCTCCTCGCCCCACAGCGCATGGTTCTCGACAATCATATGTGCTCCCTTCGCGCAAATTATGCGCCCTTGTTTTTCGCCTTCAAGCGTACCCCACTTGAACCCGTGGCGCAGAAACACTCCAGCAATAAGTTTCCCTTCAACTGATATATCACATAATCCCAGTTCAGAGGTATCGTTGAGCAGCGTAGAATAGGGGCGTTGACAAAGCCGCGAAACACATGTGAAACGTTTCCGGCAAACCAAACGCGCGATATGCGCCTATTTAAGTTGGAGGCAACTATGGGTCTGCTCGATTCGCTTAAGTCCACCTTCACCTCGACCGGCGAGGCGTCCGTTCCGCCCGCAGCAAGCTTCGCTACCCGCGAAGGCGTCATCTATGCCCCCGTCAACGGCGTGCTCGTCAACCTGAACGAGGTTCCCGACGAGACGATCGCCTCGGGCATGCTTGGCCAGGGCTATGGCATCGAGCCCATTACCGGCACCATCTATGCGCCCGCCAACGGCCGCATCGGCGCCACCACCGTCACCAACCACTCCATCGGCATGATTACCGAGGACGGCCTTCGCGTGTTCATCCATGTTGGCCTGGGCACCGTGGAAATGAACGGCAAGGGTTTTGCCCGCTTTGTCGAGATGGGCGATGTGGTCAAGGCAGGCCAGCCGCTCATCAGCTTCGACCGCGAGGCCATTAAGGCCGCTGGTCACGAGGACATCGTGACCGTCATCGTCTCCGAGCTCGATCGTCTTAAGAGCATCGACCATGTCGGCGAGTCCGGCACGCTTATCGGCGGCAACCCGCTCGTTAAGCTTGGCGACCCACTGCTGGTAGCCAAGACCAAGTAGCCAGGCCCCGCGCCACACAGCCAAAAAGCACCTCGTCAAGCGCCCGCGACCATTTGGCCGCGGGCGCTTTTCGTTTGAAAAACCATCCCGCCAATGCCTTATCTGTATAGCCCAAATGAGCCGAGCTGCTAGAATATCGAACTGTATGGATAACTATCATTCAACCGTTATGGGAGGATACGTGAACCGCACCAAAATCGCGCAGCTCTATGCCGATGCCGAGTCGCTCGGCGGCCAGACCGTCACCGTCGCCGGCTGGGTCAAGTCCGTCCGCGACATGAAGAACTTTGGCTTTGTTACGCTCAACGACGGCAGCTGCTTCCGCGACCTGCAGGTCGTCATGAACCGCGAGGCGCTCGACAACTACGACGAGATCGCCCATCAAAACGTCTCGGCCGCACTCATTTGCACCGGCACCGTCAAGCTGACCCCCGATGCGCCCCAGCCTTTCGAGCTTTCTGCCACCTCCATCGAGGTCGAGGGCGTCAGCGCCCCGGATTACCCGCTGCAGAAGAAGCGCGCAACCGTCGAGTTCCTGCGCACCCAGCAGCACCTGCGCCCGCGCACCAACCTGTTCCGCGCCGTGTTCCGCATCCGCTCTGTCGCGGCTGCCGCCATCCACCGCTTCTTCCAGGAGCAGGGCTTTGTCTACGTCAACACCCCCATCATCACCACGAGTGACTGCGAAGGCGCCGGCGAGATGTTCCGCGTGACTACGCTCGACCCCAAAAATCCGCCCCTCACCGAGTCCGGCGAGGTCGACTGGAGCCAGGACTTCTTTGGCAAGCATGCAAGCCTCACCGTGTCCGGCCAGCTCAATGCCGAGAACTTTGCCATGGCCTTTGGCGACGTGTACACCTTTGGCCCCACCTTCCGCGCCGAGAACTCCAACACCACGCGCCACGCCGCCGAGTTTTGGATGATCGAGCCCGAGATGGCCTTTGCCGATCTTAACGACTACATGGATAACGCCGAGGCCATGCTCAAGTACGTCCTTAAGGACGTTATGGCCACCTGCCCCGACGAGCTCAATATGCTCAACAAGTTTGTGGACAAGGGTCTGCTCGAGCGCCTGGACCATGTCGCCAACTCCGACTTCGCCCGCGTCACCTATACCGAGGCCGTCAAGATCCTGGAGCAGGCAGTCGCCGCCGGTCACAAGTTTGACTACCCCGTGAGCTGGGGCATCGACCTGCAGACCGAGCACGAGCGCTTCCTGACCGAGGAGCACTTTAAGCGCCCGACCTTCGTGACCGACTACCCGGCCGAGATCAAGGCCTTCTACATGCGCATGAACGAGGACGGCAAGACTGTCGCCGCCGCCGACTGCCTGGTTCCCGGTATCGGCGAGATTATCGGCGGCTCCCAGCGCGAGGAGCGCCTGGATCTGCTCGAGGCCCGCATCAAGGACCTGGGCATGAATCCCGAGCAGTACAAGTACTACCTTGACCTGCGCCGCTACGGTTCCTGCAAGCACGCCGGCTACGGTCTGGGCTTCGAGCGCTTGGTCATGTATCTGACCGGCGTGGGCAACATCCGCGACGTCCTGCCGCACCCGCGCACCGTGGGCAACGCCGACTTCTAATCGTCGGACGCTAGCTCGCGTCGCCACACGCCAACGCTCATCGCATAAGCGCTTCTCGACATCGGTCGAGAGGCGCTTTTTTCAACAGCATCCGTCAAGCTTTTGGCAAGTTTTTGGTCAGTTGAGCAGGGCTGTTGAAAACTCGACCCGCCGTTTGCCGACGACTACCGACCGCCCAGAGCGCCCTGCGCCCCTGGGAAAGCCCCACGTCCTAGGCTCCATACCGTCGCCACCCAAAACGGAAAGGACGTGGGCACGATGACCGAAGCCGCTGTTGAAACCTACGACACCACGACTAGAGGCGCCGCCTCGATGGCGGCCTATCGCGCCGTTCGCATCCTGCAACTATTAAGCGAAAACACCGGCGAGGACAAGGCCATGCTTTCCGATGAGTTGATCCGGCGCCTCGCCCATCCCGACGACCCCACCCGCATGCCCATCTCGGCGGCGCGGCGCAGCATCTACACCGCCATCTCGGCACTTCGCCATGCCGGATACGAAATTGAGTACAAACGCGGCGTGGGCTACAAACTTCTTACCCGTCCGCTCACCGACGAAGAGATCATCCGGCTCCACGGTATGGTCATGCGCAACCGCTCCACGCCTATCGCTATCCGCAAGAGCATGGCGCAGCACTTAGTTGCCATGGCGAGCGCCGACGTTCGCGGCTACCTCGATACACCCGAACCCGCTCCAAGCGCAGGCAGCAAGGCTACCAAGGCAACACGCACGCCCATCAAGCGCATCGACACGTGCGAGCTCGTCGAGCAGGCCATCGACCACGGAACCACGGTGAGTTTTGATATTTCGAGCGTCACGACGCGTGGCGAAACCGAAGCAGCACGGATGACACTCCGTCCCTTTGCCATCAGGCAGCGCGATGGCATCTCGTATCTGCTGGGAACGGTCTACGACGCCCGAGGCACCGACGATACGCTGCGCACCGTCGAGATCGCCCGTATGAGAAACGTCAGCACACGCCTGCTCGACGGCAAGAAGCTCTTCGCCGCCCTGGACGAGGAGGACGACGCCTCCTCCGCCGCATAAGGCCCTCCACCGCCCATTCGACTACCCGTACCGCCCATCCGATTCTGTATTAAAAAACCCGCCAGGCTGTTGTAAAAATGGACATCAGCGCTACTATAGTTCCACTTGCACTTTGTCCCAGTGCAGTGTTTCCAGCCATTTTTATACTGGGGGTAATGATATGAAGGACATCACCATCAGCCGCAGGAGCCTTCTGGTCTCCGCCGGCCTGCTCGCGCTCGCCCCGCTCGCCGGATGCGGCGGCAACTCTGGTTCCGGCTCTGCTGCCGCCGGTTCCGACTACACCATCGGCGTTCTGCAGCTCACCGAGCACTCCGCACTCGATGCCGCCAACGACGGCTTTGTCAAGGCCATCAAGGAGAGCGACCTTAAGGTCAAGATCGACCAGAAGAACGCCCAAAACGACCAGTCCACGTGTAAGTCCATCGCCGACAAGTTCGTGGGCGACGGCGTCGACCTGATCTATGCCATCGCTACGCCCGCCGCGCAGGCCGCCGCCGGTGCCACGGCCGATATCCCCATCGTGGGCTGCGCCATCACCGACTACGCCGCCTCCGGCCTGGTCCAGGACAACGACAAGCCCGGCACCAACGTCACGGGCGCCTCCGACCTCACCCCGGTCGCCGAGCAGCTCGAGATGATGCAGAAGGTCCTGCCCGACGTAAAGAAGGTCGGCCTGCTCTACTGCACCGCCGAGTCCAACTCCGACGTCCAGATCAAGGCCGCCAAGAAGGAGCTCGACAAGCTGGGGCTCGAGTACACCGATTTCACCGTCTCGAGCTCCAACGAGATTCAGTCCGTCGTCGAGTCTGCCGTGGGCAAGGTCGACGCGCTGTACTCCCCCACCGACAACACCATCGCCGCGGGTGCCTCGCAGGTCGGCCAGATCTGCAAGGAAAACAAGCTTCCCTTCGTGACTGGCGAGGAGGGCATGTGTAAGGCCGGTGGCCTGTTCACCCTCTCCATCAACTATGAGGACCTGGGCTACGCCGCGGGCGAGATGGCCGTCAAGATCCTGAAGGGCGAGGCCAAGCCCGAAGACATGCCGATCAAGCACCTCTCGAGCAAGGACCTGGTCGTCGTCAAGAACGACGAGATGGCCGAGGCGCTGGGCATCGACCTTTCCGCTCTGGACGCGTAATGCCATACGCGGCATGCGTCTAGAGCCCGTGCTCGCGCTTTAGCCGCGTTATTCAATATCTGAGCCACAGGGGCGGGCGCTGTAGACCGGCGTCCGCCCTGCTTGTTTCAGGTAAAACAAAACGTCTGTCCGCAGCTCTTCTATGCATTGTTACCGCTATTATGGTGAATCACGTGTCCACCCTATCCTAGGAGGTATGAAGCATGCTCATTGCATTGCAGGGCGCCGTTTCGCAGGGCGTCCTCTGGGGCATTATGGTGCTTGGCGTGTTTATCACGTTCCGCCTGCTCGACATTCCCGATATGACCTGCGACGGCAGCTTTGCCCTCGGCGGCTGCGTCTGCGCTGTGCTCATCGTCAATAACAACGTCGACCCGCTGCTCGCCGTGCTGGCCGGTATGTGCGCCGGCGCCATTGCGGGTGCCGTCACGGGCATTTTGACCACCGTCTTTGAGATTCCCGCGATCCTCGCCGGAATCCTCACCCAGATCAGCCTGTGGTCCATCAACCTGCGCATCATGGGCAAGTCCAATACGCCCATTCTTGCCAAGGGCACCGTGTTCTCGGCCGTCAGCAATATGACCGGTCTGCCGCAGTCCACCGTTGCCATCATCTTGGGCATCCTGCTCGCCGTGGCTATCGTTGCCATCCTGTATTGGTTCTTTGGCACCGAGATCGGCTCGGCACTGCGCGCCACCGGCAACAACGAGTACATGATCCGCGCTCTGGGCGTCAACACCAACTCCACCAAGATGATCGCCCTCGTGCTCTCCAACGCCCTCATCGGCCTTTCGGGCGCGCTCATCTGCCAGAGCCAAAAGTATGCCGACATTGGTATGGGCACCGGTGCCATCGTTATCGGTCTTGCCGCCATTGTTATCGGTGAGGTGCTCGGCCGTCTGCTGCCCGGCGGCCTCACGCAGTTTAGCGTCCGTCTTGCCTCCGCCGTCTTTGGCTCCGTGGTGTACTTCCTTATCCGCGCCATCGTGCTGCAGTTGGGCATGGACGCCAACGACATGAAGCTGCTCTCCGCCGTGATTGTCGCTGTGGCCCTGTGCGTGCCCGTAGTTTGGGAGCGCTATAAGCTCCGCAGCTCCTACACGAAGGGGGATGAGGCAGATGCTTAAGCTCTCGCACGTCAAGAAGACCTTTAACAAGGGCACCGTCACCGAGAAGCGCGCGCTCACCGGCGTCGACCTCACCCTGAATGACGGCGACTTTGTAACCGTGATCGGCGGCAACGGCGCCGGCAAGTCCACGCTGCTCAACATGATCGCCGGCGTGTACCCGCTCGATTCGGGCGTTATTGAGCTCGACGGCACCGATATCTCGCGCCTGAGCGAGTCGCAGCGCGCCAAGTACTTGGGCCGCGTGTTTCAGGACCCCATGCGCGGTACCGCTGCTGACATGCAGATCGCCGAGAACCTGGCCCTCGCCAAACGTCGCGGCCAGCGTCGCGGCCTTTCGTGGGGCGTCACCAAGGCCGAGAAGGATGAGTACGTTGAGCTACTCAAGCGCCTGGACCTTGGTCTGGACACGCGTCTCAACGCCAAGGTCGGCCTGCTCTCGGGCGGCCAGCGCCAGGCGCTCACCCTGCTGATGGCCACGCTCACCAGGCCGCGCCTGCTGCTGCTCGACGAGCACACCGCGGCCCTCGACCCCAAGACGGCCTCTAAAGTGCTCAACCTGACCGAGGAGATCGTCGACGAGAACCACCTGACCACGCTCATGGTCACGCACAACATGAACGACGCCATCCGTCTGGGCAACCGTCTGATCATGATGCACGAAGGCCATGTGATCTACGACGTGGCGGGCGATGAGAAGAAGTCGCTCACCGTAGCCGACCTGCTGCAGAAGTTCGAGGAGGTCTCGGGCGGCGAGCTCGCCAACGACCGCATGCTGCTGAGCTAAAACCTGCCAAAAAGGGACAGGTTTATTTTGGCAGGTTTTATCTGCGCAAACGTCAAAACCGCCGCAAAGGGACAGACGCCCTTGCGGCGGTTTTCGCATATTATGTCGATAATCCAGCGTCAGCAGGAACTACTGGTTAAGGACTAAGGAAACTGCCACGAGAAGCTCTCTTCCCCGTCTCGCCTTGACCGCCGCACTCCTTGCCGGCGTGCTCGCCGGCGCCCCAGCTTACGCCACCGCGGCCACCCCATCTCAAGTTATCGGCCCGTCCGATGTGATCGGACGGGCTTCTTGGTGGGTATCATGGTTGCACGATCATTAGGAGGTTTCCCTACATGGAATTGTTTGAGCCGATTCTTCATTTCTTTGCACAACGATGGGTCCACAACATCATCTGGGCCGTCATCTTGGCGATAGGCACCGCCGTCGCCGCCAAGGTCGTATCCAAGACCCTGAACCATCTGCTCAACCGAGACGATAACCCGCTTCCGGCATCGAGTATCTTCATCAACATCGCGCGCGCCGTCATCTGGATGATTGGCGGCAGCTTTATCCTCGACAACTGCTTTGGCATTAACGCAAACGCGCTCGTCGCCGCTCTTGGCGTCGGCGGCATCGCCATCTCGCTCGGCTTTCAGGACACGCTATCAAACCTTATCGGCGGCATGCAGGTGACCTTTATGGGCATCATCAAACCCGGCGACAATATCGAGGTCGGCGGCGTATCCGGCGTTGTCCAAGACATCACTTGGCGCCATACAACGATTGAGGATGCCTGTGGACAGACCATCATTGTGCCCAATTCCAACATCTCCAAGAACACGCTCGTGCATTTGATGCCCTTTGGGCGCGTGGCCGTGCCCGTTGCCGTAAAGGACACGTCTAAGTGGGCTTCCCTTGACGTGCTGGCAGACGAGCTCACGAGCGCAACCAAAACGGCCGTCTCGCCCATCTCGGGCTTTGACAAGGAGCCCTACGTACTCTTTAGCGAAATCGGCGACTTTGGCATCAAAGGAAAGATCATCTTTATCGTCAGCGACGACAGCACTACTTTCACGGCAGCCGACGCCTGCATCCGCGCCATCGCCCCCATCATCGCCTAAACCACCGCAAAGGGGACAGGCATCTTTGTAGTGGTTTTCATTCGTGGTACCATGGCTCATATCGTTGTTTAAACGACTAAGGGAGTAGACACCATGGAAGAGGCCTATCGTCAAGCACGCAAGCGCGGCGAGCAGGGACGCCGTCGCGCCATTAGCCAAAGCGAGCATCCATACCTTACGGACCTCGATAGCTTGGTTGCTCAGCTCCCCTTAGGTCAGCGAGTGAGCGTCGGCCTGCGGGATATTCCGCTCGAAATGGTCGTCGGCACGGTCACCAAAGGCCGTCAGTCCGCCTTTTCGTGTAACTTTATGCCCCTGCTGCCGTTTAACACCGAGTTCGCCCGCAAGTGGTCCAACCTCTACGACATCCAGGTAACCGAGGGCTATCGCGACCCCATCATCGTCACCGAGTTCATGCATCGGTTCTATGTCCAGGAAGGCAACAAACGCGTCAGTGTCCTCAAATTCCTGGACGCTCCAACGGTTTCGGCCAGGGTCACCCGTCTCTACCCCGGCACATGGGATTCCGTCGAAAGCCGCCTGTACGGTGAGTTCTGCGCGTTTTGGCGCGTCTGCCCCCTATACGAGATCGAGTTCTCGCGTGAGGGAAGCTACGAAACGCTCGCCAAGATGCTCGGTCAGAACCTTATCGAAAAATGGCCGCAGAAAAAGGTCGACTATCTGCGCCATACCTTCCTGCTCTTTAAGCGCGCCTACCTTCGCGCAGGCGGCGACCACCTGGACATTACGCCTGCCGACGCCATGCTCGTGTACCTCAATGTGTACAACCAGGACCGTCTGCTGGATACGCCGACGGATATCGTCGTAAACCGCCTGTGCAAGATTTGGCGCGAGCTGGTCATTGCCGGCAAAAATGACGAGGACAAGGTCGATCTTGTCGAAGCGCCGAGCGTCGATGAGGAGGAGTCGCCCGCCAAGTCCACCTCCGGCGTGCTCAACTTCTTTATGGGCAAGACTGTCTATTCGGCGGCCAACCCCCTGCGTATCGCCTTTATCCATGAGTTCCCCTGTGCGGCGTCGAGCTGGGACAGTCTGCACGACCAAGGACGTCAGTATCTCGATGAGCACTTTGACGATATCGTGCGCACCGAGGCGTTCGAGGACTGTCACGATCCGGACGTGTTCTACGCCGCCGTGGAAACGGCTGTCAAACATGGAGACAGCGTCATCTTCTCGACCTCGCACCGCCTGATGGAATACACGCTCAGAGCTGCCGTTGAGTATCCCCAGGTTCGGTTCCTTAACTGCTCTATCGGCCTTCCCCACCAAAGCGTTCGTTCGTACTTTGGCAAGATGTACGAGGCCAAGTTCCTCCTGGGCGCCCTTGCCGCCAGCATGGCGGACAACCATCGCATCGGCTACCACGCGTCGGTCTTCGCATCCGGCGCGCTCAGCGAGATCAATGCCTTTGCCATCGGTGCCTCGCTGCTCGACCCCCGCGCGCAAATTATCCTCACCTGGGGCGATGTGCCCGCCGGCGGTCTTGCCGAGGCCATGTGCCGCGAAGGCGTGAGCGTCATGACCGGCGCTGACATGTCAAAGTCGCTCGAAGACCCCACGGCCTACGGACTCCACCGCCTGGTCGATGGCAAGGTTTCCGGCATCGCCATGCCGGTATGGAACTGGGGCCGTTACTACGAGCTCATCGTTCGCAGCCTTCTGCACGGCACGTGGGACGAGACCAGCGATGACAACCAAGTGCGCGCCGTCAACTACTGGTACGGCATGAGCTCCGGCGTTATCGACATCCGTTACGCTCCGGGCCTACCCTACCAGACGCGCAAACTCGTGCAGTTGCTCCGCAACGGCATTGTCGAGGGATCCATCAACCCCTTTGGCGGCGAGCTCCACAGCCAGAACGGCGTGGTACAGATCGAAGGCTTTCCTCCGCTGCCGAGCGCGCAGATTGTCGAGATGAATTGGCTGGCGGATAACGTGGTAGGCACCATTCCGCAGCTCGACGATAAGCCGAAAGTCCCTGCCCTATGAAAATCCTTGCCATAGCCGATACCGAAGAACGATGCCTTTGGGAGTGCTTTCGCAAGGAACGCTTTGAGGGAGTCGACCTGATTTTGTCCGCCGGCGATCTGGACCCGGACTATCTTGAGTTTTTGGTTACGGTCATCAACAAGCCGCTCATCTACGTGCGCGGCAATCACGATGATCGCTACGCACGTCATGCACCGGGCGGATGTATCTGCGTGGAAGACAGCGTGTACACGTACCGAGGGATTCGCATTGCGGGCCTTGGCGGGTCCATGCGTTATCGCGACGGCGCCAACATGTACACCGAACGCGAGATGTCCAAGCGCATGCGTAAGCTGTCGCGTAAGGTTAGGATGGTCGGCGGGTGCGACATTCTGCTTACCCATGCACCCGCCGCCGGTATGGGTGATCTGGACGATCTGCCGCATCGAGGGTTTGAGTGCTTTAACACGGCGCTTGAGTCCTGGGGGGCCGACTACATGGTGCATGGGCATGTACACCAAAGCTACGGTTACGATTTTCAGCGCAAGCGGCAGCATGTGTGTGGAACGACGATCATCAACGCCTGCGGCTATACGCAGTTTGAGCTCGACCAGACGCGCTACCCCATCCGTGGCTGGCAGGCAGCCTGGCTCAATTCGCAAACCATGCGCCGCGAGCTCAAACGCCACGATGCCATCGAGTCCTCAACAGCCAGAACACCCTGGTAACCACCACAAAGGGGAGACCGTCCCCTTTGTGGTGCTTTTGACGCGATAGCAAGAAACCCGGTCCTGCACAAGGCAGAACCGGGTATCTTTAGCAATGCTTGCTTTGCTCAGGCAGTAACTAGCAGTTACTCAGCCAGGAAGTCACGCTGGACAGCGGGATCGACCTTGACGCCAGGGCCCATGGTGGAAGACACGGAGATGGACTTGACGTACTTGCCCTTAGCAGAAGAGGGCTTGACGCGCAGGATCTCGGTGTACAGGGCAGCGTAGTTCTCGACGAGCTGCTGCTCAGAGAAGGACTTCTTGCCCAGGGGCACGTGGCAGATGCCGTAGCGGTCGGCGCGGTACTCAACGCGGCCAGCCTTGAGCTCGGAGACCATCTTGGCGACGTCCATGGTCACGGTGCCGAGCTTGGGGTTCGGCATGAGGCCACGGGGACCAAGGATCTTACCGATGCGGCCAACCTTGGCCATCATGTTCGGCGTAGCGATAGCGGCGTCGAAGTTGATCTCGCCCTTCTGGATCTGGGCGACGAGCTCGTCGGAACCGATGATGTCGGCGCCGGCAGCCTCGGCCTCGCGGGCCTTCTCACCCTCGGCGAAGACGGCAACACGAACGGTCTTGCCGGTGCCGTGAGGCAGGGAGATGGAACCACGGATGTTCTGGTCAGCCTTACGAGTATCGATGCCCAGACGGAAGTGGGCCTCGACGGTCTCGTCGAACTTGGCGGTGTCGAGCTCCTTGATGAGCTTGGCAGCCTGAAGGGGGGTGTAGAGCGTGGCGCGGTCGATCTTCTCGGCAGCGGCGTTATAGCTCTTACCATGCTTAGCCATGTGCATTACCTCCTGTGGTTAAACGGGCGTGAGCCCTCCCACATCGTATCGTGTGCCCTATTGCACACATTTAACGGGCGCCCCGGTCGGAGCACCCGTCGTTACCATAAGAAATCGCTACTCAGCGATGGTGACGCCCATGGAACGGGCGGTACCGGCGATGATCTTCTTGGCGGCATCAATGTCGTTGGCATTGAGGTCCGGCATCTTGATCTCGGCGATCTTGGTGAGCTGCTCCTGGGAGAGCTGACCAACCTTGTCGGCCTGGGGCTTAGCGGAACCAGACTTGAGGTTCAGCTCCTTCTTGATGAGGTGAGCCGCCGGCGGGGTCTTGGTGATGAAGGAGAAGGACTTATCCTCGTAGACAGAGATCTCAACGGGGATGATGTCGCCCTTCTTGTCCTGCGTCTCGGCGTTAAAGGCCTGGCAGAACTGCATGATGTTCACGCCAGCAGCGCCCAGGGCGGGGCCGACGGGAGGAGCGGGGTTAGCTGCACCAGCAGGAATCTGGAGCTTAATGACGTTGGCAACCTTCTTCTCAGCCATGGTCATTCCTTTCGAATCACGAGTGTGAAGTACTTGCTATATCGTAAGCACGCACGTGTTAGAAGCACTCCTGAGATGAGCAGTCACAGAAGAAGCACGCTCGCGCGAACGGACGAAAACTTAAGCGATGACAGCGACCTGGTTAAAGTCGAGCTCGACCGGCGTCTCGCGGCCAAAGATCATCAGCGTGACCTTGAGCTTGCCAGCCTCGGTGTTAACCTCGGAGACCTTGCCATCAAAGTCGGTAAGCGGGCCATCGGTGACACGGACGGACGTGCCGACCTGAATATCAACCGAGGTGCGCTTGGGCGAATCGCCCTTACCGGGACGACGAGTCATCTTGTTGTACTCGTCACGGGAAAGCGGAGCGGGCTTGCCGTTGCCGCCTAGGAAACCGGTGACGCCGGGCGTGTTGCGAACACACGTCCAAGCATCGTCATCCATCTCCATGCGGACCAGGACATAACCCGGGAAGATCTTGGAATCCTTGGTCTCGCGCTTGCCACCCTCTTTGATCTCGGTGACGCGCTCCATAGGAATCTCGATATCAAAGATACGGTCCTGCATGCCCATAGTCTCGATGCGATGCTCGAGATCGGACTTAACGCGGTTCTCGTATCCAGAGTAAGTGTGAACGACGTACCAACGCTTAGACATGGTTTAGCCCCTCAATCCAGAGAACAGAGCAAGAGCCTCGCCAAAGCCAGCATCGAGCAGAGCGATGACGACGCCGACGACGATCAGAGAAGCGCAAACGACGACTGAGTAGTTCACGAGCTCCTTCTTATCGGGCCACGTGACACGCTTCATCTCGGACTTGACCGAAGCGAAATACTTCTTGGTGCGGGCGAAGAAACCAGGCTTCTCGTTCTTCTTGGACTTCGCAGCCTTCTCGTTCTTCTTGGCAACGGCCTTCTTGGCCTCAACCTTGGAGTTGGCGGCAGCGTTGTTGGCAGGTGCCGGCTGCTGAGCCTTCTTCTTGTTCTTCTTGTTGGCCATTTGGGTTACCTCCGCGCAATGCGCTTATACATGAGTAAACCGTAAGCCCCCAAGTGGGAGCTTACGGAATAATGACTGGCACGCCAGGAAGGACTCGAACCCTCAACACTCGGTTTTGGAGACCGATGCTCTACCAATTGAACTACTGGCGTATGTGACTAGAGACTAGCGAGTCTCTTTGTGCAGCGTGTGGTGACGGCACCAGGGGCAATACTTCTTGATCTCCATACGATCAGGCATGGTCGACTTGTTCTTGGTGGTCGTATAGTTGCGGCGCTTGCACTCAGTGCACGCAAGAGTAACTAGAGTACGCATGTATCCTGAACCTTTCATTTCCGCCCCGTACGGGCACGAGTTGTTACTTTATCAGCTCCACGTAAGTGCTGTCAATGAAAACCTCGAGTCAATTGGTTCTCGGTGGATCCATTCATATTTGGAACACATCAATGAAGCCATCGAGATCTAATCGACGGTGCATCCAGGACCATTATCGATCCTCTCGACACCAGCAACGGCTCAATATCCATTGCAGAAAAGAACCCGGCACCCATATAAGTGCCGGGTTCTCTAAGTCAGCTATATCAAAGAGCTAATTTACTCAATGATCGTGGAGACGATGCCCGAACCGACGGTGTGGCCACCCTCGCGGATAGCGAAGCGCAGGCCCTCCTCCATGGCGATCGGGTGGATGAGGTCGCCCTCGATGGTGATGTGGTCACCAGGCATAGCCATCTCGGTGCCCTCGGGGAGCTTGACCGTACCGGTAACGTCGGTGGTACGGAAGTAGAACTGAGGACGATAACCATCGAAGAACGGGGTGTGACGGCCGCCCTCCTCCTTGGTCAGAACGTAGATCTCACCGGTGAACTTGGTGTGCG
>CABQZS010000133.1 GCA_902468695.1 uncultured Collinsella sp. | reverse complement strand
GATAACGCCCGAGATTTTGCGCAAATTGGTTGAGGGCCTGAGATAGAGACATGGCCCGTGTCCTGTGTACGATTTTCTGTCGCCAAACAAAACAAACCGCGATTGGAAACGAGGGCACGAAGCCATGTCACAGCAGATTCTACAGGTCGACCAGGCCATGTTGGAGACCACCCTGGACCGGATGGTCCGCAAAAGCGTCGAGGAGACCCTGAACGCGATGCTCGACGCGGAGGCCGACGAGATCACCGGCGCCGCGCGCTACGAGCGCAGCGGGGAGCGGAAGGCCTACCGGGCCGGCCACTACGAGCGCGACCTGACCGTCAAGGCCGGCAAGATGAGTCTCAAGGTGCCGAAACTGAAAGGGGCGGTGTTCGAGTCGGCGGTGATCGAACGATACCGTCGGCGCGAGGAGAGCGTCGAGGAGGCGCTGATCGACATGTATTTGGCCGGCGTCTCCACCCGGCAGGTCGACGATGTCAGCCAGCTGCTGTGGGGCGACCGCATGCCCTCGCAGACCCTGAGCGACAAGCTCAAGAAGGTATACGCCGACATCGACGAATGGCGTGGCAGGCCCCTCGAACAGGATTACCCGTACCTGTTCATGGACGGCGTGTGGCACAAAAGGTGCTGGGGCGGGTCCGTGGAGAACGTGAGCATCCTGGTGGCCGTCGGCGTCGGTATGGACGGGCGGCGCGAGGTGCTTTCGGTGGCCGAGGGCATGAAGGAGGACTCGGAAAGCTGGCGCGAATTCATCAAAGGCATGCTCGCGCGCGGCCTCAAGGGCGTGAGGCTGGTGACGGGCGACCGGTGCGCCGGACTGGTGGCGGCTGTGAACGAATTGCTGCCCGGCGCCCGCTACCAGCGGTGCATGGTCCACTTCGAACGCAACATCCTCGCCAAGGTCAACCCCAAAAACAGGGACTGGGCCGCCGACGCGCTGAAGGCCATATTCTCCATGGAATCGAGGGACAAGGCGCTGGAGAAGGCGGAATCCGTCGCCAAGGACATGGAGGCGCGGAAACTGAGGGAGGCCGCCAAATGCCTCAGGGAGGGCATCGGCGAGACCACGACCTACCTGCTCGACGACTACCCCCGCGAGCATCGCCGCCGCATCCGAACGAACAACATGATCGAACGGCTGAACCGCGAGATCCGCCGGCGCACGCGCGTGGTCGGCAGCTTCCCGGACGGGCGCAGCGCGTTGATGCTCATCTGCGCGAGAGTCCGCTACGTAACTTCCAGCGAGTGGTCGACGCGACGCTACCTCGACATGTCAAGGCTCGGTGAGAACGTACAGTCAGCGAACTGATCATCGCCACGGGGACGGGCGAAGACCAAAGTGCGCAAAAACTCGGGCACTACCG